>NZ_QOBB01000005.1:0-91364 GCF_024704855.1 Burkholderia sp. HAN2018
GCTCGCGCGCGCCGGCGGGCTGGCGGCCGTGGCCGGCGCCACGATCGTCCTGCCCTGCATCGCACTGGCGCTCGTCGCTTCGCTGCCTGCCGTCGCGCCGCAGCCGGGCCTGCGGGTGCCGCTGTCCCGCGTGCTGCGAATCATCGCGCGGCCCGGATGCAGCCTCGCGCTGCAGGGCGTCGGTTTCGCGGCGATCGGCGCGTTCGTGACGCTGCTGTTCCAGGCGCGCGGATGGGAAGGCGCGGGCCTCGCGCTCAGTTGCTTCGGCGGCGCCTTCGTCCTCGTCCGCGTCCTGTTCGGCCATCTGCCCGACCGGTTCGGCGGTTATCCGGTCGCGCTCGCCGCGCTCGCGGTCGAGGCGATCGGCCAGGCTCTCCTGTGGGCGGCGCCGGTATCCGGCGTCGCGCTCGTCGGCGCGACCGTGTCCGGCCTCGGCTGTTCGCTGGTCTTTCCCGCGCTCGGCGTCGCCACCCTCCGGCACGTGCCGGCGCAGGCACGCGGCACCGCCCTCGGCGGCTTCACGGCGTTCCAGGACGTCGCCTATGCGTGCACCGGCCCGCTCGCGGGCTGGGTCGTCGCGCGTACCGACTACCCGTCCGCCTTCGCCGTCGGCGCGTGTGCCGCATTCGCCGGCGTCCTGCTGACAGCGTGGCTGATGCACACCGACCGGTCGCCCCCGTGAGCCCCGGCGGACGGCGGGCGCATGCCCTGCCGTCCGCCGCCCGTATCCGACACACCCTCGCGGCGCCCGCGCGGCGCCATCCTGCAGTCCTTCACGCTTCTACAAGGAGTACCGATCATGGAATACCGAACCCTCGGCGGAACCGGCTTCAAGGTCCCCGTTCTGAGTCTCGGCACCGCGACGTTCGGCGGCGGCAACGCATTCTTCAGGGAATGGGGCAGCACGGACGCCGCCGGCGCGCGCGAGCTCGTCGACATCGCGCTCGACGCCGGCATCTCGATGTTCGACAGCGCGGACGTCTATTCCGACGGACTCGCCGAAGAGCTGCTCGGCCAGGCGATCGCCGGCCGGCGCGATCGCGTGATCGTGTCGACGAAGGGCACGTTCCGGCTCGGCGAAGGCCCGAATGACGTCGGGTCGTCGCGCCATCATCTCGCCAATGCCATTCACGGCAGCCTCAAGCGGCTCGGCACCGACTACATCGACGTGTACCAGTTGCATGGATTCGATGCCCAGACACGCGTCGAGGAAACCCTGCGCACGCTCGACGATTTCGTGCGCGCCGGCAAGATCCGCGTGATCGGCTGCTCGAACTTCTCCGGCTGGCACCTGATGAAGTCGCTCGCGGCCGCCGATCGCGACGGGCTCACGCGGCATGCCGTGCACCAGGTCTACTATTCGCTGATCGGCCGCGACTACGAAACGGAGCTGATGCCGCTCGCGCTCGACCAGCAGGTGTCCGCGATCGTCTGGAGCCCGCTCGGATGGGGGCGGCTGACCGGCCTGATCGGACGGGGCCGGCCGTTGCCGGAGACGAGCCGGCTGCACAAGACCGCCAACGAGGGGCCGCCCGTCACGGATGCCCTGCTGCACCACGTCGTCGATGCGCTCGACGAGATCGCCGCCGAAACCGGCAAGTCGGTCGCGCAGGTCGCACTCAACTGGTTGCTGCGGCGGCCCACCGTCGCGAACGTGATCATCGGCGCCCGCAACGCCACGCAATTGCGCGAGAACGCGCAGGCGGCCAGCTGGGCCTTGACACCCGACCAGGTGAAGCGGCTCGATGCCGCCAGTACGACGCAACTGCCCTACCCGTACTGGCACCAGCGCGGCTTCGAGCGCAACCCGGCACCGGTCTAATACGGTGCCGGCGCGTGCGGCACCGGCGGCGACCGATGCGACGGTACCGCACGCGTCGCCGCGGCCTGCATGCGCGCGGCGAGCGGCGACGCGCCGACCAGCCAGTCCAGCTCGACCGGCAACGGCGGCAGCGCGGGCGACGCGTGCGCGGTCAGCGCATCGTAGCCGAACACCCAGTCCGGCTCGGTCGGGCCGTGCATGAAGGTATTCGCGGCGGACACGCGATGCACTTCGCCGAGTCTCGCGACCCGGCACTGCGCATAGGTCGAGAACGCACTCGCCGCGTTCGACGAGCCGATGAGCGCACGCAGCAGGATCGTCGCGTCCTCGAGCGCCATGGCCGCGCCCTGCGACATGAACGGGCGCATCGGATGACAGGCGTCGCCGATCAGCACGACGCGCTCGTTGCCGAACTCGAACTGCGGCGAACGTTCGAACAACGCCCACTTCATGACCGACTCGCGTGGCGCGCGTGCCAGCATGTGACGCACGGCCGGATGAAAATCCGCGAAGATCGCCTGCATCTCGTCGACGTCGCCCGGCATCGACGAAGCCTGCGTGGGCCACTCGGCCTGCGGTGTCATCGCGGCGAAATAGAATTCGCGGCGCGCACGATCGAGCCAGTACGACAGCACGAATTTCCGGTCGCCCCACCACTTGGTCAGATCCTCGACCGCGAGTTCGCCCAGCAGCGCGCGCGGATACGCCCCGCGAAACGCGACCTGCCCGGAGAATTCCGGCGCCTCGAATCCGCGCAGCGCCTCGCGCACGCGCGAGCGCAGGCCGTCTGCCCCGATCACCAGATCGGCCGTTTCGCTCGAACCGTCCTCGAACGTCAGCCTGATCGCGTCGCCCGCCGGGTCGAGGCCGGCGAGACGCTTGCCCCACGCGATCGTCCCGGGCGCCACCGCCCCCAACAGCGCGGCATGCAGGTCGCCGCGCTTGAGCGTCACGAACGTCGCGCCGAAGCGGCCGATCGCGTGTTCGCCGAGCGGCAGCCGATACAGCAGCTCACCGTCGGCCGCCTGGCGGTTGGCGAACGCATCGGGTTCCTGGCCCGCCCACAGGGCCTGGCGATGCACGCCGAGCAGCCGCATCACCCGCATCAGGTTCGGGCTCAGGTGAATGCCGGCGCCCACCCGGGCAAACGCCGGCGCCTGCTCGAACAGGCGCACGTCATGGCCGATCCGTTGCAGCATCGCGCCGAGCGCGCACCCGCCGATACCCGCGCCCACGATCGCGATGCGCGCCGCCGAAGTCGTCCCGGTCATCCCTGCTCTCCCACGGTTGCCGCCGGTGCCGCGCCCTGTACGATGATGCCGATCGTGCGTGCGGTGCGTTCGCGAATATCCCGTGCGCGCCGATAGCCGTCGGACTCGTACCACGCCTTTGCGCGGTCGATCGAATCGAATTCGAGCACCACGACGCGCCGAGGCGACCACGCGCCTTCGAGTGTTGCCGCCTCGCCGCCGCGCACCAGGAAACGCCCGCCGAATTCAGCGACGGTCGGCGCGCCGATCTCGCGGTACTCCTCGTAACCGCGTGCGTCGTGAACATCGATGTCAAACACGATATATGCCGTCATGTCTTCCCCCCACTTGGTCTCGCGGGCCGCGGCCGAGCGCGGCCCCGGCGTCACAGGCTCCCGAGCGCGATGCTGTGCGTGTCGGCCGCATCGAGCCGCAGCTGCCTCGCGCGCTGATATTCGTCGGAGCCGTGCCAGCGGCGCGCCGCGTCGAGATCGTCGAACTCCAGCACGACCAGGCGCCGCGGCGTCCATTCGCCTTCAAGCACGACCACGTCGTCGCTGCGCGCGAGCACGCGGCCGCCGTGCGCGGCGATCGTCGGCACACCGAGCTTCCGGTATTCGGCAAATCGCACTTCGTCGTATACGTCGACATCCACCACCACATAGGCACTCATGTCCGCTCTCCCGTTGATGCATCCGCTTCGTCATGCGCGACTTCGGTATCGAATCGCACGAACACCCGGCCCGCCTCGATCTTCACCGGGAACGTCTTCACGCAAGCCGTGACCGGCGCGCACAGCGCGGCACCGGTCCGCACGCTGAAGCGCCCCTGATGCAGCGGGCACTCGATTTCGTCGTCGAGCAGAAAACCGTCGCTCAGGCGCGCCTCGCCGTGCGTGCACTGGTTGTCGGTCGCGAAGATCTCGTCGTCGACCGCGAACAGCGCAATGTCGCGCCCGCCGACGATCACGCCCGTCAGCCCCTCCTCGCGTACCGCGGCCGTATCGACCGCATAGGTCCATTCCGTCGTCACGCTGCCTCCTCAGATCGGATAGATGATCGAATTCGGCACCATCTCGCTGTCGTACACGCAGATGCGCGACTCGAAACGCAGCCCGTGCGGCGTGCGGCGTATCCGGTCGAGATAACGACCGGTGTTGTACACGTCGCTCATCTGTTCGCTCTTGGTACGCAGCACCGCGTAGTTCGTTTCGGCCTCGATGACCGATTCGTCGAGATACGTGATGAGCGGCGTGCCGATCAGGTGGCGCTGGTAGTACGGGTCGTAGAACAGCGTCTCCTTGATGCCGTACACGCGATCCTTCAGCATCCCCTTGCTCTCGAACGCGAGCAGCGCAAGCGGAAAGTCGCGTTCATGGTTCTCGCGCGGCAACAGCTGATACGTGCAGTCCTCCTCGAAGAATTCCGGCCACGCGTCCCAGTCGCCGCGATCCAGTGCAGACGCGTAGCGCGCGTTCAGGTCCACGAGCCCGTAGAAATCGGCGAAGGTCGCCGCAACCGTTCCGGTGCCGCGCGTCGCGGGCCGTGCGTCGGCCAATGCGGATGAAATCGTCATTCATGCCTCCATCACGTGGCGCCAGTACTGGTACATGCCGCGCACGAGCGTTTCGCTGACCATGTGGTCGGTGCGCTCGTCGACTTCGCGGCCGCCGAGCTCGTTGTATACGTTGCCGTGCTGGATCTGCTCGAAGCTCTGCTGCACGCACTCGATCACTTCGCCGTCGTCCGCCGAAACGAAGCCGGCCGGCCCGAACAGGTTGGCCTGACGCAGCCGCCGGCGCGTCATGTCCTCGTCGTCCGTCTCGAATCCGAAGTGCGTCCAGACGTAATCGAACACGCCGGGGCTGACCGGGCGGATGCGCCGGGTCGACAGCGCATTCACCTGCTGCTGGATGATCACGCTCGGCATCAACGTCAGCATCACGACGGTCGGCTCGCCCCACCACGGCTCGTGCACGACGTCGAGGAAACGGTCGTCGTTCAGCGTCATGCGCTCCTTGAAGCTCGTCACGTTGTGCGTGACCTCGCCGCCGCCCCCGCCGCTGCGGATCGAGATCATCGCGCCGTGACGGTGATGCGCGTCGGTGACCAGCTGGGCCGGATTGTCCGCGCGCCACAGCCCGAAGTTGACGAACCAGGTGTGCAGCAGCCCCGCGTGATAGGGGTCCTTGATGTTCTCCACCATCAGCTTCCAGTTGCTCGGCACGCGCTGGCGCGTATAACCGAGCACGGTCAGCTTCGGCCCGTGGAACAGGCGGTCGTAATAGCGCAGGATGTCGGGACCGAGGAAATCCTCGAACGACTCGACGTCCTGGTCGAACGACGCGAACACCGCGCCGCCGCGCGTCGACACGCGCAGCCGCCGCAACCCGTGATTCTTCGGATCGAAATCCGGCGGCATGCCGCCGTTGATCTTGCCGCTCTGCCGTACGCCGCGCCGGAACGGCACGCCGACAAGGTTGCCCTTCAGGTCGTAGTTCCACTGGTGATACGGGCAGTGGAAATCCTTCGCGTTCCCCGCGCGTTCACGACAGAACTGCATGCCGCGATGCGCGCAGGCGTTCTCGAACACGACCACCTCGCCGTCCTCGGTGCGCGTCATCACGACCGAACGCTCGCCGACTTCGGTGCGCTGGAAATCGCCGGGAGACGGCACTTCCGCCTCGAGGCCGATGTAACACCAGTGTTTCGAATAGAACAAACGCTCCAGTTCGCGCTGGTAAAGCGCATCGCTCGTATAGGCTTCGAACGGTGTCCGGCTTGCGCCGTCCCCCTTCCAGTCGAGCGCGTGTGCGATATCGATGGGTGAGTTCAAGAAAGCTCCTTTCAGTAAGAAATGGCTTGTACGGTGCCGGCCGGAACACCCGGTACCAGAAAGCCGACTCGGGACCGCCGCCGCGACCCGACCGCGGCGGCGAACAGCTCGATCAGTGCAACCGTGTCCTCCCAGCCGAGACAGGCGTCCGTCACGCTCTGCCCGTAGGTCAGTGCCCGGCCGGGCACGATGTCCTGCCGCCCCTCGACGAGAAACGACTCGACCATCACGCCGGCAATCGCGCGCTGCCCGTCGCGCAGCTGCCCGGCCACGTTCTCGCATACGGCGATTTGGGCGCGCGTCTGCTTTCCGCTGTTGCCGTGACTCGCATCGATCACGACGTGCGGCGGCAACTGCGCATCGCGCAGCGCCGCACAGGCGGCCGTCACGCTGACGTCGTCGTAGTTCGGCACGCGCCCGCCGCGCAGCACGATGTGCGTATTCGGATTGCCCTGCGTGGCCGCGACCTCGAGGCCGCCTTCGTCACGCGGGCGGAGATAGTGATGCGCTGCCCGCGACGTGCGAACCGCGTCGATCGCGATCTTCACGTTGCCGTCGGTGCCGTTCTTGAAGCCGATCGGCGCATCGAGGCCGGATGCGATCTGCCGGTGAATCTGCGACTCGGTCGTGCGTGCGCCGATCGCACCCCAGGACACCAGATCGTCGAGGTAGGGCGCCGTGAGCGGATCGAGAAACTCGGTCGCGACCGGCATGCCGAGTGCGTTGACGTCGAGCAGCAGGCGACGCGCGAGACGCAGCCCGTCGTCGACGCGATAGCTTCCGTCGAGCCGCGGGTCGTTGATCAACCCCTTCCAGCCGACCGTGGTGCGCGGCTTTTCGAAGTACGTGCGCATCACGACCTCGAGCGTATCGGCGTAACGCGCCCGCAGCGGCGCGAGCCGGCGCGCGAATTCGAGCGCGGCGTCCGTGTCGTGAATCGAGCACGGCCCGACGATCAACGCGAGGCGATCGTCCCTGCCCGCGAGGATGCGGGCGAGTGCGCGCTGGGCGCCACGTACCACGCGAGTGGTCGCGGCGTCGGCATGCAACTCGCCGCGCAGTTGCATTGCCCCGGTGACCGCCGCCGTCCCTTTCAGATGAGGCTGTTCCACTTGACTCTCCGATTTCGATTCGACAATACGAAACTCACGGGGGTCAATTAAAGCTTTATCAAATTCGATTCGATACTGTCACTTATCTCAGTCGCCGATCGAATTCCTCAATCTGCCATTTTTTACAGTATCTAAAACCATCCGATTCAATTTATTTTCATCGCGAGGACATGCGCCATTGCACCTCGCACTCTCACATGGAGATACACATGACGAAAAATCATTATGAAACTGAAATTACAGTTAAATACCGGGAGACGGACGGACTCGGACATGTCAGCAGCCCGGTTTATTACGATTACCTTCAGCACGCGTATCTGACGTTCATGCACGACCTGCTGGAGCTGCCGTATTCGGAGAAGTTGCCGCACATCATGGTCAAGACGTCGTGCGAGTACCTGAAGCCCGCCCAGTACGGGGATACGATCACCGTGCGCAGCAGCATTACCCGTTTCGGCTCGAAGAGCTTCGAACTCGAGCACCTGATGATGCGGGACAACGGCGCGGCCGGCGACGACGCGATCGTTGCCCGCGCGCAGTCGACGCACGTGATGTTCGACTATGCGAGCAATGCGACGATGCCGGTTCCCGAAGAGTTCAAGGCGCGCGTGCTGGCGTTCCAGGGCGCGATCTGAAAAACGGCTTCCCCGGGGCGGGCGCCCCGGGTCCTTTCTAAACGAATACGATCAGGCCCATCAGCACGGCTTTCACGACCGCGTTTGTCTTGTTCGAAGCGTCCAGCTTGGCAATGGAACGTGAAATGTGAAAATTGATCGTACGTTCGGTCAATCCGAGAATCATGCCTATCTCATAGGCAGTCTTCCCTTCGGCTGCCCATTTCAATACTTCACACTCTCTCGTGCTCAACGCGACCGCAGTGGGGGGTGTCATGTTCAATGCCAACCGAGTCATTCTAATCTCCAGAACAATTAACCATGCTGGCCGACTCGGCGCACGCCCATCCTGCGAAGCGTGAATCATCCTGTTCAGCCCTCGAAAGCGCAAACGACAGTGCTTGGCGCCAAAGCGCCAGCCTGTTTCTTTATTTATTAAGTCAGTAATGCACGCGAATCGGCCATGTGCCGCTCGCGTACCTCGGGATCATTATCAGCAACGATCAGGCAACAATCACGAATCAAGGTGCATTGAGCGAAACAATGCAATACGGATTAATTACGCCGGACGCAGCAATCGGACAAGGTTGAGCATACCGAGTTGCAATCCCGCGCGGAAGATGCGTCAGGCTCAATGTATTCATGCAGTTGACGCGCGCGAACGTGACGTGTGCACCGTCATGGTTCAGGTGCGCCGACATCGTACAACGACGACGCCTGGGTCGCGCAGACACGTCGCAGGCAACTGCGCAGCCAGCGATGCGCGGGGTCGTTATCGAAGCGCGGATGCCATATCTGCGAAACCGTCAACGTGGCAGTCAGCACCGGCAACGGGAAGCTGAACATTCCCCCCCGCGATTTCCCGGTCTGCCGCTCCGGAACATTGGCGATCAAATCCGAGTCGCGCGCCAGGGACAATGCGGCGGGAAAACCGGACACGATCGCCGCGACGGTTCGCTGCAGCCCCAGCGTATCAAGCACGTTGTCGATGGGGCCGCTGAGCTGCCCCCGCCGCGACACGCTGATATGGCCGAACGATGCATATCGCTGCGGCGTGACCTCCTCCCGCGCAAGCGGGTGACCGGCCCGAACGACGCCGATGAAGCGGTCGCGGAACAGCGCCTGTACACGCAATTCGGGGCCCGTATGGCCCACCACGCCGATTTCGAGATCGACGGCCCCCATGCGCAACGCCTCGACACTCTTGTCCGGCTTCGGCGCGAAGCGCAGCCGAACGTTCGGCGCGGTTTCCATCACCAGCGCGAGCAGTTCGGCCGCGAACGTATCGACGAACCCTTCGTTGGCACGAATCGTAAACGTGCGCTCGAGCCCGCCGAGGTCCGCGTTCTTGCACGGACACAGGACGGCCTGCGCGCCTTCCACGAGCGCGCGAACCTGGACCCGCAGTTCAAGCGCATGAGGCGTCGGCACCAGATCGCGTCCGGCCCTGACGAGCAGCGGATCACCCGTCGTGGCCCTCAGGCGGGCCAGGGACCGGCTCAATGCCGACGGGCTGAGGCCGAGCGTCTCCGCGGCCCGCGCGACGCTGTTCTCGGACAGCAAGGCATCCAGAACAATCAAGAGATTGAGGTCAGGTGCATTCATCTTGTTCAACTCGTGCCGATCGGGACCCGGCCTGGATTGACGATTAACGGGAACCGCGAATTCGACGTGATATCCGCGCAGCGCACGATGACGGACAACCGCGCCGGTCGATCGCCGGCACGGCGTTCCATCCGTCATCGTGCGCCGGAATACGTGAAGCGAGACGGCCCGTTTGCGCGATGTCATTCTGTTTCCGGATTGTGCACCGCACGCGATTCGATCTCAACCGCCATTCGACGTCGCCGCCTGTCCATATCGGCCGCAGACACCGGGTGACGGCAAGGCAAGCAGGAACCTGTCGTCACGGGTCGACGCGGTGCGCCTGCGTTCGGCCGATGCGGTGCCCTGCCGGCGGCCGAGAATCGGCCGGCCACGCAAATCGAACGGCATCCCGAACGCGATCTCGCGGTATTCCGGCTACCTGCATCGGCCGCGCTTCGCGGACGCGCGTCGCCACGCTACTTCGGCTTGTCGCCCATCGGATTCCGCAACCGGGCCCGCTGTCGACACGCGCACGAGTTGCACACGACGACGTCGCGATTCATCAGCGCCACGAGGGTTGGGTCACGCGCGTATCGCAATCGCCGCGCCCCCTGCGCGATCTGTCGATGCTCGTGCGTGTACTCGAGGCGGCCGAGCGCGGGAACGGACCGCGCACGTGGCGTTACCGGTCATGAGAGGAACCCCGGTTCGCCCGCGTCGAATGCCCGGGTTCGGCACCCGCCGGCGCGGAAGCGGCAGGAGCAGCCAACGGCGCGTTCATGTACGCCGGTACAGCCTTCTTTCCCTGTCGGACGCCCGGCGGCGGCGCCGTCGGGCGCTGCTCCATGTCGGCCAGCATCTGCCCGCACGGCAACGAGCGACTGCGGCCCGGCTGCAGCAACGCGAGCAGACTGGCGAGCGGATTCAGCAAGCCCAGCCCGATCGCGGCACCGCCACGCGCGATCAGTGCGCCCGCCTTCACCCCGACGTGCGGTTGCTTGAAGGACCCGGTGACGTACAGCGGCGAGCGTAGCGATATCACCCGGAATCCCTTGGTGTGGGGATGGATCGTCAGATTCATGGTCTCGTCCCGCAGGTTCACGTTGCCATCCATGCCGATCACCGCATCCTCGGTGTCGAGCGCGAATACGCGCGAGTCGAGCACGCCGTCGGTGACCACGAAGTCGGCCACACCGCAGTTGATCTTGACGTCGCGCGTGCCGAACAATTTCTCGTACACCACGTTTGCAACGTTCAGCCCCGCGGCTTCCATCAGCAAGAGACTCACCGTGCCGTCGGTCACCAATGTCTTCACTTCCCCGTTGGAAGTCGCGGCGAGTGCCGCCGGCGAATTGCCGGTGGCCGACAGCGCGGCATCGCCGTTGACCTCGCCGAGCGCCGTTTGCATCACCGGAAATGTCGGGAACAGTTGCTTGAGTTTCAGATGTCGCGCCTGCAGCGAGAATCGCCCCTTGAGCGGCATGCCGCTGCCGTCCAGGTGGATGTTCGAAGCAAGCGTCCCCCCCGCGACGCCGAAGTTCAGCGGGTTGAGCGTCAGCACGCCGTCGTGCAACACGACGTGGGTCGACAGGTCGGTGATCGGCAGGCTCGCGGTCTTGACGATGCGCCGCCCGGTCAATCGAACGTCGGCGTCGATCTTCTTCCAGCGGTCCGTGCGGAACGCCTCGACCGGCAATGCCTTGTTCGCGGGCTGCGCGACGGCGGCGCCCCGCCGCGCCTTGCTGGCATTCGTGTCGGCGCCGATGAGCGGAGCAAGGTCGGAAAACTGCAGCAGCCTCGACACCAGCGTACCGGACAAGAGCGGCCTCGGTTCGCGCGAAACGTACACCAACGAGCCGTTGATGTCGCTGCCGCCGACGCGTCCCGTGAAGTCCTCGTACTTGAAGACGTTGCCGGACGCCCGGAACTGGCCGACCAGTCGGCCGTCGGTCGCATAGGGAGCGGTTTCGGGAAGGGTGAGGCCCGTGACGTCATACAGCTTGGCCATGCTGGTGCCCGCGAGCCACAGTCGAAGATCGACCGCCGCCAGGTGAGCCGGATCGGTCAGCGTGCCGACGAGCGCCAGGTGCGTATCGCCGAAGCGCAAATCGGCTTGAACCGGAAACGGGTGTTGCGCGCCCTGCACCTCCAGCACATTGCCGATCTTGCCCGTGCCGGCGACCGCGCCTTTCTTGTAGGTCCCCTTGACGGTCCAGCCGATCGCGTACGTGCCGACGCCGGCAGATGCCGCGGGTGCCGCGGATGCTGCGCCCGTCGATGCGCTCGTCGTCGCCGAAGCCGTTGCGCCAGATGCGGCCAGTGCGGGCACGCTCGATGCCATCGACGGGCCTGATGCAGCCGGGGCTATCGTGGTGCGAGATGTCGTCGCCGCGGCATGGGACGCAGCGGCCAGCGCTTGCGACGCCGCGGCCGATGCGCGGGACGCCGCCTCGGCACCCGACGCAGGCACCGCCGGTTGCGCCGGGCCGGCGCGCGCCTGGGCCGCGAGCTTTTTCTGACCTGCCGGCCCGACGGCACGCGCCGATTCGTGTTGCGCCAACGCCTGCTGCTGTTTCAGCACCGCGCCGAACGGGATCGGCTGGCCAAGCGTGTCGACCACGGCGCTCAGATCGAATTGCTTTTGCTGATCGTAGTAGCCGAGACGACCCTGGGCAAACGCGACCTGATGCAGGTCGAGCGTCCATCGGCCCGGCTGCGCGGGGCTCTTGAGCTTGAGCGTCCAGTTGACTCGCCCGTCCCTGATGCGCTCGAGGTCGACGGACGGATTGACCAGGTCGATTGCCGGAATCACGATGCGGCGTGCCATCAGCGGCAGCGCCTCGACTTCGAAGCTGATCATGTCCAGCGCGACGAAATACTTCGTGCGCGCCCAATCGGGATTGGCGATCGTGACATCGCGTGCACTGAATCGCGGCCACGGCACCCATGCGCGCCAGCCTTGCTCGCTCACCGGCCGACGCCAATCGATACGCAAATCGCCGTTGATCGCGAACTGACGTCCGATCGCGTCCGACACCTTGTCATCGATCCACGGCCGGGCTCGATTCCAGTCGAACGTGACGATGAAGATGACCAGCGCGGCAAGCGCCAGGGTGACGATGACGGCAAGCCACGCGGCCACCTTGCCGACGGTGTGGCCAATGTGCATTGCTCCCTCCCCGAGTTTGCTGCACCGTATCCAGCAATTCGTGTTCCTGAATACGGGGGCCGCCCGCCAGGTAGCGTGCGTGCCTTCGAGATGGGGTTCGTACGACTTTTCAGGCGTCGATCTTCGCAGTAATGTTCCGGATCGACTGCGCTACCTGCCCTCGCCGCGTAACGCCGGCAAGCTCGTTGAGCGAGAGAAGCGGACACCTGCTGCAGTGCTTCCTGCATCCGCGGGATGCGATCGGGAGGATCAATGGATCGTCGCCATTTCCTCAAGTCGTCGGCCTTTTTTACCATTGCGGCTGCCGCCGCTGCTGTCCCGTACGACGTTTCACCAGCGGCCCTGCCGGGCAGCACCGTGCGCAAAAACACCAGTCAATTTCCGCAAGGTGTCGCAAGCGGCGATCCGCGCGATCGCTCCATCGTGTTCTGGACACGCTGTGTGCCGGTACCGAGCGGCGACCAGCACGATGCAAGAAGTGCCGCGCGCGCGGTACCGCTACGGCTCGAAGTATCGACGCTGCCGGATTTCTCGACGCTCGTCGCCAGCGTACCGCTGAGGGCGCTGGCCATCTACGACTTCACCGTGCGCGCGAAGGTGACGGCGCTCTCGCCGAAGACGACCTATCACTACAGGTTCGTCGCCAGCGGCGACGTCAGCATGACCGGTGTCGCGCGCACGGCACCGGAGGCCGGCGAGGCCAACGAACAGGTTCGCTTCGCGTGGCTCACCTGTCAGGACTGGAGCGTCAACCACTGGCAAGCGATGACGCTGATGGCCGCCGAACGCGATCTCGATTTCGTCGTGCACGTGGGTGACTATATCTATGAAACGGTCGGGACCTCTCCCCCCGGCCAGGCCGAGCCGGCACATTCTCCGCTGCATCTGCCCGACGGCAAGCGGCTCGCGGACGGCCGCGCGTATGCCGATTCGCTCGAAGACTACCGGACGCTCTATCGCACCTATCGTACCGATTCGCGCTTGCAGACACTGCACCAGCGCCTGCCGATGATCGCGATCTGGGACGACCACGAATTTTCCGACGATTGCTGGCAGGATCATCAGGTCTACACCAACGAGGAGCGACAGGAAACCCGGCGGCGGCGCAACGCCAGCCGCGCGTGGGCAGAGTACATGCCGGTGGATTGGGGCGACGTGCGCTTCGAGCCAGACGATCCGTCGTACATGAACATTCGCATCTACCGCGATTTTCGTTTCGGCATGCTGATGCATCTGGTGATGACGGACGAGCGGCTGTATCGCGACGACCATGTCGTGAGCGAAGCGGCTATCGCGCGCGCGCACGGGCACGACCCGGTGCACGGTGACGACGCGGCCGGCTCGCGCTACTTCGTCAAGCAGGATGGACTGCTACGCGACGAGGCGCGTCTTGCCCGGCAGTTGGGCCGCCCGCCGTCGCTGCTCGGTCCGGAACAGACGCAATGGTGGAAAGCCGCGATGAAGGGCTCGCCGGCAACCTGGAAGGTATGGGGCAACGAGGTGATGTTGAACCGTCTGTGGTTCGTGATGCCGGGTGCACCCCAGACACCGGGAGCCCGCCTCGTGGTCGATTGCGACGCATGGGACGGTTATCCCGCGCACAAGCACGAACTGCTCGCCTACTTGAGGGAGCACGGGATCCATAACGTCGTCGCGATTACCGGAGACCTGCATGCATTTCAGTGCGGCGTCGTGCGGGACGATCCCGATCCCGCGACGGGGGTGCCGGTCATCGTCGATTTCGTCTGCGCCGGCATCAGCAGCATGTCGTTCTATTCCTACCTGAAGGCGGCATGGAACGGCACACCGCTCGCGTCCATCGCGGCGACGCCTGCCAGGCTCGACCGCTTCCTGATGGCGAACAACCCCGATCTGTGCCACGCCGACCACGACGCGCAGGGTTACGCGTCGGCCACGGTCACGCCGGACTCCTTTTCCGTCACGTTCAACAAGATGAAGCCGTTGAACCCGGACGGCGCCGCGCCCGCGGATGCACTGCTGGGCCGCACGCGATTGACCGTGCCCAGGGATTCAGTCGAGGTACGCGTCGAGCACATGTAGGTTCCGACGCGCCGCCGTTTCCCGGCGGCATTGCGCGTCTCCGAAAACTCGAGCAAGCGGCCCTGTGCGGTCATGCACAGGGCCGTTCCGCGCGGCGCGTCAGTGGAAATGTCCGCCGAAAAGCCCGAGCAACCCTATGATGATCAGGTACAGCGCAACGATGTAATTCAGCAGTCGCGGTACCACCAGAATGAGAATCCCGGCGATCAGCGAAACCAATGGGCTCCAGTTCGTGAATTCGTGCATGGCGCGGCCTCCTGACAGTGGATCGCGAAATCGGATGTGCGTCGGTGCGACGCTGATCCACGTAACGGAGCGATTTCCATGCCTGACTCGACGCGTGCCGCGTCGGGTCTTCGAATCGGCGAGCCTTCTCTTCCGGAGCCGCGCAGATCGCTCAATCGGCGGGGGGCAGCTTCGCGGACAGGTCCGGAAAGTGGAGTTCGCCTTCGTAGGTCTCGGCACCGGCTGCGAGTATCGCCTTTACACGCGCCTGTATCGCTTCGTTGGCCACGCAAAGATCGGCCTCGTGCGCTTCCACCAGCAAGCCTTCGGAGAAGGAAACGTCGGACCCCATGTCCACGGACCGCTTCAGGTGTGCAATCGTGGAGGGCGGGAACGTCGCGATGCGGCGTGCCAGCTTGTCCACGAACGGGCCCAGTTCCCTGGCCGGCAATGCACGATTGATATAGCCGTAGTGGTCGGCCAGCTCCGCGGAGAAGTCTTCCCCGGCCAGCAGTACCTCGAGGGCGCGGGCGCGTCCCATCCGCCGCGGCAGGCGCTGCGTATTGCCGCCGCCGGGGACGAGCCCGCACACGACCTCCGGCTGACCGAACACGGCTTCGCCAATCGCGGCGAAACACATGTCCGCGGCCAGCGCAATTTCGCAGCCGCCGCCGCGGGCGATCCCTTCGACCTTCGCGATGACGGCCTTGGGCATGTTGCGCAAGCGCTCGCCAAGCATCTGTGTCAGGCGGAAGGTGCGCGTATTCGAAGTCGTCTTCGGCGCCGAGCCGACACGATGCAGGCCCGAGTGAGCGATGAAGAACTTCGGCACGGCGCTCTGCAGGACAACGACACGTACGCTCGCATCCTGTTCCAGCAGCCGGGTCAGCGAGTCGAACTCCTCCGAGAGAACCTCGTCGAGCAGATTCAGCGGCGGATAGTCCAGGGTAACCGTGGCGACGCCGCTATCGCGGGTCACCCGGATATGTTTGTAATCGGCATAGCTTCCGCCTCCCCCCTGTGATGGCGCGGACGGTTGGGGAGCAGCGCCTCCTTCCGAAGACGCGAGCAACACACCGGGCGCGAGTGTGGCGGCACCGATAGACTGGACGAAGGTACGTCGAGAGATAGTCGACATGGCAGACTCCTGGGTTGGTTTCATCTCGCCTCGGCAGAGCCGCGCCCGGCTCGCGATCCGCGGCGGCATCAAGTAACGCAGTTGCAATCCCCTGGCGCGGCGGTCCCCATGTCACTGCGCATGGCAATGACTGCGCCGGCAATCCGGCGTCGTTGAGCGGCATTCGTCAGTTCGAAAAAGCAAGCTTCGCCGACGTCATGATCCGCGCCCCGTCGGGGCCTTTGCAAGAATCCTCCCTAACTGGGGGGGCGCCCCGATCGACCTCGCGCGGCAGCGCGGAGCGGGTCGATCCTGCACGCCCTCCCCGAACAGGGGGCTGCCTTCGCGCCGGGCCATGGGTACTTTTGGCGGCATGGCCCCTTCGACACATGATCCGGCGCGCGTCTCCCTTCCTGGGCATCCGCCCGACTCATGCCTGTTGAAGTGCGTACCGGCACGCTGTCGCTGCAGGGTCGGCAGACCCTCGCGGCCGCGCTCCGACGACACCACGGAATGATCCGCCCCATCCATGAACAAAAGCCAATCATCCGGCGACAGGCCGGCGCCTGAGTCAGGCCGGCGTGTTTTCCTCAAACGCGTCGCCATCGTTCCCGCCGCCGTCGCGATAGGCGGGTGCCATTCGGGCGACGACGCATCGCCGGCACCGACGGCGACGCAAAATGCCGGCAGCGGCGTTCGGCTCGACACCTATCGTCCGGTGTTCTTCACGCCCGAAGAATGGCACTTCGTACTCGCGGCGGTGGATCGCCTGATCCCGCACGACGACGAGGGGCCCGGTGCGCTCGACCTGAACGTTCCCGTCTTCATCGACCGGCAACTGGAAACCGGTTACGGCTACGCGGCGCACTGGTACATGCAGGGTCCGTTTCGCGCCGCCTCCCCGCTGTTTGGCTATCAGTCGAGGCTCACGCCGCGCGAGTTGTATCGGGCCGGCATCCAGGCGACGAACGCACGCTGCATGCACGAGTTCGCCGGCAAGCGCTTTGCCGAACTCCCCGTCGCGGAACAAACCGGCGTGCTCGCACGCCTGGAGTCCGGCGCGATGGCATTCGACGCGATCTCCTCGGCGGATTTCTTCGCGTTTCTGCTGGAGAACACCCGCGAAGGCTATCTGTCGGACCCGATACACGGCGGCAACAAGGAGATGGGCAGCTGGAAAATGATCGGCTTTCCCGGGGCCAGGGCTGACTTCCTCGACTGGGTCGGGACCGGCAAGCGCTACCCGTACGGGCCCGTCAGCATCGAAGGTCAACAGGGTTGAGACGCATATGCCGCAAATCACGAAGCCGGAAGTGGATGCCGTCCTCGTCGGGATGGGTTGGACAGGTTCGATCATGGGGATGGAGCTGGCCGAGGCCGGCCTGACCGTGGTCGGCCTGGAGCGCAGCGCAAACCGCGATACGAGCCCCGAGTTCGCGTACCCCGCCATCGCCGACGAGCTCGCCTACATTCAGCGGCGCAAGCTGATGCAGAATCTTGCGCACGAGACGGTCACGATCCGGCATGCGCCGAACGAAGACGCGTTGCCCTACCGGCAGCTCGGCGCATTCCTGCTGGGTACCGGGGTAGGCGGCTCGGGCGTGCACTGGAACGGCACGACCTGGCGTGCCAATGCCGCCGACCTCAAGATCCGCTCGCACTACGTGCAGCGATATGGCGCCGGGTTCATCCCCGGCGACATGACGATCCAGGACTGGCCTTACTCACTGGACGAACTCGAACCGTACTTCGAGCGCCTCGAGGCCGTGATGGGCACGTCGGGCAAGGCAGGCAATCTGCGCGGCCGGATCGTCGACGGCGGGAATCCCTTCGAGGCCATGCGCCGGCGCGACTATCCGTGCCCGCCGCTCGCCGACAATTATCCGGCGACGCTGTTCCGGAACGCGGCGCGCGACGCCGGTTTTCATCCGTTTCCGATACCCGCGTCCAATGCGTCGATCGCCTATCAGAACCCGTACGGAATGCAGCTCGGCCCGTGCAACTTCTGCGGCTATTGCGAAGGCTTCGGCTGCTACATGTATGCGAAGGCATCGCCGCAAGCCTGCATCCTGCCCGCCTTGCTGGCCAAACCCAATTTCGAGTTGCGCGACCGATCCCATGTGACGCGTGTGCAGCTCGATTCGGACGGCAAGCGCGCGACCGGCGTGACCTATCTCGATGCGCAGGGCCGGGAAGTGTTTCAGCCGGCGCGCATCGTCGTGCTGTGCGCGTTCCAGATGCACAACGTGCGCCTGCTGCTGCTGTCCGGGATCGGCACGCCGTACGATCCGGTGAAGGGAACGGGAACCGTCGGCAGGAACTTCGCCTATCAGAAGAACAGCGCGGTCTCGCTGTTCTTCGACAAGGACGTCCACATCGATCCGTTCATCGGCGCCGGCTCCGGCGGCCAGGCATTCGACGACTTCAATGCGGACCACTTCGATCATTCCGCCGCGGGGTTCGTCGGCGGTGCCTATATCAGCGCGATGGTCACCGGCGGCCGCCCGATCGGACAGACCCTGCTGCCGGAAGGCACGCCCAAATGGGGCTCGGCGTGGAAGAAGGCGCTCAAGGACAACTACCTGCATTCGTTTTCCATCGGTACGGCGGGGTCGGTCATGTCTTACCGCACGAACTACCTGGATCTCGATCCGACCTATCGCGACGCATACGGCCTTCCGCTGCTGCGCATGACGTTCGACTGGCACGACAACGAGATGCGCATGACGCGCTTCGTCACCGGCAAGGCCGAGCAGGTCGCGCGCGCGATGAAGCCGAAATCGATGTCGGTCCACGCCGGGAAGATCGGCGATCACTTCGACATGCGGCCGTACCAGACCACGCATACGACGGGCGGCGCGGTCTGCGGGGATCGTCCGGACACGAGCGTCGTGAACAAGTACCTGCAATCGTGGGACGTCCACAACGTATTCGTGACGGGGGCCTGCGCGTTTCCGCAAAACTGGGCCTACAACCCGACAGGCATGGTCGGCGCGCAAGCGTATTTCTCGGCGCGCGCGATTCGCGAGCAGTACCTGAAGAATCCCGGTCCGCTGCTACCGACATAGGAAAGGCAATGGGTGAGCGATACAAGAAACTGGCCGGAATCTCATTCGGGCTGCTATGTACCTTCGTCACGCTGGCTACGTGGTTGCAACCGGCCGACGCGAACGCGCAGGATGCCGGGCAGATCGCACGCGGCGCCTATCTGGCGCGCGTCGGCGATTGCGTGGCATGCCACACGTCGCGCCGCGACCAGCCGTTTGCCGGCGGGCTGCCGATGGAAACGCCATTCGGTACGATCTATTCGACGAACATCACGCCCGATACCACGCACGGGATCGGCCGCTACAGCTACGACGATTTCGCGGCCGCGCTGCGCAAAGGCGTCGCGAAGGACGGGCACCTGCTCTACCCGGCCATGCCGTATCCGTCGTTCTCGAAGGTCAGCGACGCCGACACCCGTGCACTCTATGCGTACTTCATGCACGGCGTGCGCCCGATCGGCCAGCCGAACACCGAGACGCGGCTCCACTTTCCGTTCAACCTGCGCGTGCTGCTCGCGGGATGGAATCTTCTGTTCCGGCCCAGTGGCACGTATCGCGAGGACCTGACGCAAAGCGCGACGTGGAATCGTGGTGCCTATCTCGTCCAAGGGCTCGCGCACTGCGGCGCATGTCATACGCCTCACGGTCCGATGGGTCAGGAGAAGGCGCTGGACGCACGCGGGACGGACCTGTACCTGAGCGGCTACACGCTCGCGGGCTGGCATGCGCCCGACCTGCGCCCCGGCGACGGAAACGGCGCGGGCGAGCGCACACGGGACAGCATCGTTCAGCTTCTGCGCACCGGACGATCGCACGGCAGCGCCGCGTTCGGCGGGATGTCCGAAGTGGTGGAGAACAGCACGCAGTATTTCAGCGACGCCGACCTGGCCGCGGTGGCCGATTACCTCGTCAGCCCGGGCCCCGGTCGCACAACGCGGACGTCGGCGGCACCTCCCGTCAAGTCCGATACGACCGCGGCGTTGCGCTCGGGCGTCACGCCGACGGGCGGCGCGTTGCTGTACCTCGACAACTGCAACGCGTGCCATCGCTCGGACGGCAGCGGCGCGATGAAGGCGTTTCCCGCGCTGGCGGGCAACGCGGTGGTCACGTCCGACGATCCGTCGTCGGTCATTCACGTGATTCTGACCGGCTCGCGGATGCCGTCGACCCGATCCGATCCGGCGCCGCTGGCCATGCCCGCATTCGGCTGGCGGCTGTCGGACATGCAGGTCGCCGAGCTCGCGACGTTCGTCCGCGGCAGCTGGGGCAATCGTGCCGGCGAGGTGAGCGCCTCCGACGTCGCGAAAGTCCGGCGGCAGGTCGATCCGGCGCAACTGAAGCGGATTCGGGCCGCCGTCACGAACGAAGTGACCGACGACGGTGCGCCCGGTTCGACCGGCAAATGACCTCGGGCGGCGGCCCGTATCACGCGGAGCCCATCGCCCGCACGCGATCGAAGGACTGCGCGGCACGGGCCTTCCACTTGTTTGACTCGATTATCGGAAAACCATCATGCGATTCATCAGCTTTGTCCGCGACGGCGCCACCGGCGTCGCTATCCGGTCCGGCGACGGCCGTTATCTCGGACTGACGCGTAGCGAGCCGGACTTTCCCGGCGATCTCGACACCCTCGTTTCCGGCGGTCCTGCCGCGCTGGCGCAGGCAAGCGAACGCCTCCAGCTGGCCGGCCGGCCGCTGGACCTGGCCGATTGCACCCTGCTCCCGCCCGTGACGCGGCCGGCGAAGATCATCTGCGTCGGGCTCAACTATGTCGAGCACTCGCACGAGGCGGGATACGAGGTTCCGTCGTATCCGACACTCTTCGCACGCTTTCGCAGCAGCCTGACCGCGCACGGCGCTGCGATACGCATGCCGACGGAATCGGATCAGCTCGATTACGAAGGCGAGCTGGCGGTCGTCATCGGGCGCGGCGGCCGGCGCATCGCGCGAAGCGATGCGTTGAACCATGTGGCCGGTTATACGGCTTTCAACGACGCGACCCTGCGGGACTATCAGTTCAAGACGCCGCAATGGACGGTCGGAAAGAATTTCGACGAAACGGGCGCACTCGGCCCCGAGCTGGTGACCGTCGACGAATTGCCGGCGGGCGCGGCCGGTCTCAGGCTTCAGACCCGGCTCAACGGTGTCGTCATGCAGGACGCCAATACGAACGACATGATCTTCGACATCGCTGCGCTGATCGCCACCATCAGCGAAGTCATGACGCTCGAGCCAGGCGACGTCATCGCGACCGGCACGCCGTCGGGCATCGGCATGGCGCGCAATCCGCCGCGCTGGATGCGCGCCGGCGAAGTGTGCGAGGTCGAGATCGAGGGGATCGGCGTACTCAGGAATACCGTCGTGCAATCGTGATCCGGTCGGGCCGGCGCAGCGCGCGCCGGCACGCGTTCAGCCAGGCTGCATGATCAGCGCATCGTTCGCGAGGATCATCGCGCCGGCGTTGGTGGGCCTCGGCCGCTCCGCCGGACGAAACACCGCGTCGCCGGGGAAGATCGGCAAGTGCGTCAGCACGCAGATGCCGCGGCGCGACGCGACGACACGCCGCCAGCGCTGCTCGCCGAAGTGCCGGACGCCGGGCTCGACCCAACGAACCACCAGCACGCTTCCGTCGCATTCCAGCACCGTCACCCGGGCACCCGCGAACTCGCGGGCGGAACCCACGCGCGGCCCGTCGTCCAGTCGTGAAATCGCATCAGGCATGTCCCGCTCGCAAGCCGGTGCGGTCGAGCCGTGGGCCCGGTCGACCGCGCGTGTTCAATCGGTCACGTGATCCTGACCAGCATCTTGCCGGTGTTGGTCCCGTTCATCAGCCCGATAAAGGCCTCCGGCGCGCGCGCGACACCGTCGACGATCGTCTCGTCATGCACGATCTGCCCGGCCCTCAACCACGCCGCCATTTCGTCGACGAACGCGTCGCGGTGCTGCCGATAGTCGTGCAGCAGGAAGCCCGTCAGCGTCAGGCTCCGGTAGACGACGTTTTCCATGAACCGCGGCCCGGGCGACACGCCGACGCGGTCGTACTGCGAAATGGCGCCGCAGATCGCCGCCCGCCCGCCGTAATTGAAGGCCGACAAGGCCGCCTCGAGATGATCGCCGCCGACGTTGTCGAAATAGACGTCGATACCTGCCGGTGCCGCGGCCGCCAGCTGCTCGAGCACCGGCGCGCGCCGGTAGTTGAACGCCGCATCGTATCCGTAGCGTTCAAGCATCACGGCAACTTTCTCGTCGCTCCCTGCCGAGCCGATCACGTGCGCGGCGCCTTTCAGCCGCGCGATCTGCCCCGCGAGCGAGCCGACCGCGCCCGCCGCGGCCGACACGAATACGACTTCATCCTCGCGCATGCGTGCCACCACGAGCAGCCCGACATAAGCCGTCATGCCCGTTGCGCCCATGACGCCGAGGTGAACGCTGCTCGGCAAGTCGGGCAAGTCCGCGACGCGGGTGAATTCGGCTGCGGCGCCCTGCGCGATGTCGCGCCAGCCGTAGCGGTGCAGCACGAGATCGCCGGGTGCGAACGTGCTCGACGCGCTGTCGGTCACCCGGCCGACCGCGGCGCCCGTCATCGTTTCATGCAGCTTGAACGGTTCGACATACGACGGCCGGTCGTCCATCCGGCCGCGCATGTACGGATCGACCGAAACGTATTCGTTGCGTACGCGAACCTCGCCGTCCGCCAACGCCGGAAGCGGCACCTCGACCGTCAGGAAATCGTCCGGGACCGGCTGACCGTTCGGCCGTCTCGCCAGTTGAATCTGCGTGCTGATCGTGGATAACCTCACCGCCCCTCTCTCCTTGCAAGAACCCAGGGTGCCGGCGGTGCCGGCCGGGCACGCCGCACGGATGCGGCGGCGTACCGCGCCTCATGCACCGGCGATTCGGACTTCGCTCACGTGCTCGACCGACGGCGGGCCCACGAAGAAGGGGCCGGCCAGCTCGCGCCATCGCTGAAAATCGGCAGTCTGGCGAAAGGCGTCGTGCAGCGCGACGCTTTCCCATTGCACCATCAGGCGGTAGCGCGACGGTTGCTCGATACCGCGATACAGGCGCAAGCCATGGCAACCGGGGGCGCGTTCGATGAGCGGCTTCGCCTCGGCGACCGCGCGCTCGAATTCCTGCTCTCGGTTTTCCTGGATCTCGATCTGGGCAATTTCAAAAATCATGGCGGGTTTCTCCGCGCAACGCGAACCGTCGCGCAGTGCAATTGACACGATGCCGGCATCGATCCCGGGCCGGACATTCCGGGTGGGCGGCGCGTGCATGTGCGCTGCCCTGCTGCCGGCTCGCGTGGACAGGCGGACGCGTCCCAATCGTCGACGGGTTCATGCGCGGTTCAGCACGACGTCCTGGCAGTTTTTTTCAGCCGCGGTCGGATCGGCAGATGAGGTCGGTGCGGAACGATCGAGTCGTTTCATGCTGCGCAGTCTCGCTCCGGAACCGGACGACGTCACCTCATCCGCTCGATACGAACCGGCCTGCATCGTTTCGGCCCGTCGCGACGATGAGCCAACGATAGCGTTGTCCTGCCGACCGCTCTACCCCCACTACGGGGGGGGTGAAATAAACCTCTGGAAGCACCGGCACCCGATGCTGACGGCAACCCGCTTCCATGCATGCCGGACTATCCGACCGACCGGCGTTCGTTCGAGCCGGTCACTGTTTGCCGCCGACGACCCGCTGCCATGCGGCGGCCTGTTCGTCGCGCACGAGCTGCTCGGCGGAGTCGGGCCTGACCGTGCGATACGGCGGCGCCTCCGCCTCGATCACCGTGACGATGGCGTCGATCATTTCCGCGGGATCGTGTTGCCGATTCAGTTCGCGCGTCGGCCAATGGGCGACGACGCGCTCGCCTTGATCCCACCACTGATCCATGCTTTCCATGCCGGTATCGTTGAAGCCGGTGCGATAGGCACCCGGATTGATCGTGACGACTTCGACGCCGTAAGGCTGCAGTTCTTCCGCCATCGCGGAGCAGATGCCTTCGACGGCATGCTTCGACGCGGCGTAAGCGCCGTCGAACGGCACCTTGATCAATCCCGCGACCGACGACATCCAGACGATCCGGCCATGCCCGCGCGCGACCATCCTGCGCGCGAATCCCTGCGCAACCTCCAGCGCCGCGAAGACATTCGTTTCGAAGACCGAACGAAACACGGAGATCGGGATCTCCACGAGCGGGCCGGACTCCATGATGGCCGCGTTGTTCAGCAGGACATCGATCTCGTGCGTCAATGCGTGCGCACGATCGATTTCGTTCGTCACATCGAACTTGATGACCTGCATGTCCACGCCGCGCGCCTTGGCCTCCTGACGCAGTGCCCAGACCTGCGGCCAGATCTGGCCGCACGCGATGACGCGATGCCCCCGCTCCGCCAGTGCGAACGCGACCCCTCGCCCGAATCCGGACCCTGCACCGGTTATCAACACCGTTCTGGTCATGCATCCTCCCGCTCGGTTCACGATGATGGCGCCGCCCGGCCGGACGACCCACCCGGACGGCGATCTTGCCGACTACGTTACGGCGTTTCCCGCAGCCAACGGCCCCCCCGAATGGGGAGGCGGTCCGCATCGACGACACGGTTCGGAAGCGGCCGCATGCCATCAGTCGCAGCGACGCCCGACTCCGGCGAACGCCTTATGACACGGCCCTTGCGGGGCGCGGATACCCCGTTCGCCGTGACCATGCGCGCCGCGTCAACCGCAAACGGGACCGATCGGAAAGCGCGAAATCGCGCCGCAACCTCGCTAGACGACTGGTCTACTCAGTCGTATGATCCGCGTCACGGTTCGACCGCCATGTCGGCCCTCGCATTCATGCGATGCATGGCGCAACCCGGCGCATCCCCGCAGGTCATGCCCTGCGACGTTGCCCGCAAGCGTCCACGCTATAGACGACTGGTCTACTTTGTTCGTGCGTCGTGCCGTCGTGGCACGTCGTCCCGCGCATCTCGACCGTCACGCGAACAACCCGCCGCCGCCGGCACGATCCGGGCGGCGAAACCGTTACACAGAGGTCACCCATGCCGCATTCCCCATCCGTCAATCGCCGGGTCGTCCTGGCCAGCCGCCCCGTCGGTGCGCCGGCAGCGCACGACTTCCGGCTCGAAACCACGGCGGTGCCGACGCCCGCCGACGGCGAAGTCCTCCTGCAGACGCTTTACCTGTCGCTCGATCCCTACATGCGGTGGCGCATGAGCGACGCGCCGTCCTACGCGCCGCCGGTTGCGCTCGGCGACACGATGGTGGGCGGCACCGTCAGCCGCGTCGTCGCGTCGAAGCATCCCGCGTTCGCGGTGGGCGAGCTGGTGCTGGGCGACAGCGGCTGGCAGGACTACGCGCTCTCCGACGGCATCGACCTCATGCCGCTCGGCACGGACCTCGAGCGCCCGTCCCATGCGCTAGGCGTGCTTGGCATGCCGGGCTTCACCGCCTATACGGGCCTGCTGAAGATCGGGCAACCGAAGCCGGGCGAAACGGTCGTGGTCGCGGCGGCGAGCGGCGCGGTGGGCGCCGTCGTCGGCCAGATCGCGAAGCTCAAGGGCTGCCGCGTCGTCGGCATTGCGGGAGACGCGGAGAAATGCCGGTACGTCACCGAGACGCTCGGCTTCGACGTGTGCATCGACCGGCGGGCCCCCGATCTTGCGCGGCAACTCGCGCAAGCCTGCCCCGACGGCATCGACATCTACTTCGAGAACGTCGGCGGCGCGATTTTCGACGCCGTGCTGCCGCTCCTCAACGTCGGCGCACGCGTGCCGCTCTGCGGCCTGATCTCGCAATACAACGACAGCGAACCGGCGCCCGGCCCCGACCGGCTGCCGCGCCTGACCGACACGCTCCTGAAGAAGCGGATCCGCATGGAGGGCTTCATCATCCTCGACCACTATGCGACCGGCTATCAGGCGTTCCTGGCCGAAATGGGCCGTTGGGTCGAGGCCGGCGAGATCACGCCGCGCGAAGACGTCACCGACGGCCTCGAACGCGCGCCGGAAGCGCTCATCGGCCTGCTGGCAGGAAAGAACTTCGGCAAGGTGGTCGTGCGCGTCGCCGAAGTCGCTGCATGAAGCGAATTCGCGCATCCATCATTCATCTCCATCCCCAGACATCATGAAACTTCTGTTCGTCCTGACTTCCCACGACACCCTCGGTTCGACCGGCGAGAAAACCGGCTTCTGGCTCGAGGAATTCGCGGCTCCCTACTACACGCTGAAAGACGCGGGCGCCGACATCACGCTTGTGTCGCCGGCCGGCGGCCAGCCGCCGCTCGATCCGAAAAGCGCGGACCCCGCGTTCCAGACCGACGCCACGCGCCGCTTCGAAGCCGATCCGGACGCGCGCGCCGCGCTCGCGGCCACGCAAAAACTGTCGGAGGTCGCGGTCGACGCGTTCGACGCGGTGTTCTATCCGGGCGGCCACGGCCCCCTCTGGGATCTCGCCGAAGACGCACGGTCGGTCTCGCTGATCGAGCAGGCCATCGCCCTGGGCAAGCCGGTCGCGGCCGTCTGCCACGCACCGGGTGTGCTGCGCCATGCGAAGGGGCCGGACGGCAAGCCGCTCGTCGCCGGCAGGAACGTCACCGGCTTCTCGAATTCGGAAGAGGATGCCGTCGGGTTGACGAACATCGTGCCGTTTCTCGTCGAGGACGAACTCAAGTCGAAGGGTGGCCGTTATTCGAAAACCGATGACTGGCAACCGTACGTGGTCGTCGACGGCCTGTTGATCACCGGCCAGAATCCGGCGTCGTCCGAACCGGCCGCCCACGCGCTGTTGAAACTGCTGACGCGCGCCTGACCCGCGGAGCGCCCCCCGCGCCGGCGGCGAACATCCGGTTCGCCGCCGGCTCGCACACGAACGACACGCGCGGGAACACGGCCGTCGCGCGATCACATCGATCCTGATCCCGAAAAAGCGTTTAACACCACGCGCAATACTCGAACGCACCTCCGGAAAATACAATCACGGTCGTCCTGTCGCCGCACGCCTGCATCGCGCACCACATCCATCATGTCTTCGCCGCTCTCCAGATTCATGTCATCTATTTCGGATCCCAAAACAGGCATCGCCGATGCGGCCCGTCATTGGGCCGGCACGAGCGGCGTCACCTGGCTGTACATCTTCAAGACCCTGCTCGCCGCGCTGCTGGCGCTCGGCGTGGCGATGAAGCTCGAACTCCCGATGCCGCGCACGGCGATGACGACGGTCTTCGTGCTGATGCAGCCGCAAAGCGGCATGGTGCTCGCCAAAAGCCTGTACCGGATCTGCGGCACGATCGTGGGCCTGCTGGCCATGCTGGTGCTGATCGGCCTGTTCGGTCAGGTGCCCGAACTCTTCCTCGGCGCCACCGCGCTCTGGATCGGCATGTGCACCGCAGGTGCCGCGCGAAACCGCAACTTCCGGACCTATGGATTCGTGCTCGCCGGCTACACGGCCGCGCTCATCGGCATCCCGTCATGGCAGCATCCGGACGCGGCCTTTCTTTCTGCGATGACGCGTGTGACGGAGGTGACGATCGGCATCCTGAGTTCGGGCGCGGTCAGCGCGCTCGTCTTTCCGCAGCATGTCAGCGAACAGATCAGCCGCGTGAACCGCACGCGGTTCACCGCGTTCGCGGACGATGTGCTGTCGATTCTGTCCGGCCGGATCGACCGGTCGTTTCTCGAGGCGCTGAGCGTGCGCATCGTCGACGAGACCGTGAGCGCGGAAGCCGCGCGCAGCGCAGCGGTGTTCGAAGGCCCCGACACGCGCTTGCGAAACGGCCGCCTGACGCGGCTCAATGCGGAGCGCATGGCGGCATCGACGCGATTGCACGCATTGAGTCAGCTGATCGCCCGGCTGCGTGTCGCGCGAGCCGATGAGGTGCTGACGGAGATCGACGCACTGATGGCCGGTATCGCAGAGCCGCTCCGACTCATACGGCAGGACGCGACGCACGCCGACGATATCGACGCCTTCGCCGCGTCGCTGGCCGCCACGCTCGAGCACTGCCGCACGGCGCTGCCCGGACGCGCGCAGTCGGCGCGAGACCGGCTCGGCAGCGGCGCGACCGCGCTCGATTTCGACACGGCGGTCGACCTGCTCGACCGGTTCCTGGGCAGCTATGTCGCCTATGCGAGCACCTATCTGTCGCTGAACGCCACCGCGCACGAGCGCGAACAGTGGGTGACGCCCTACGAGCCGCGCACCAATCCGCTCATCGCGGCAGTCGCCGGCGTCCGCGCGATGCTGCTGACGCTCGTGCTCAGCGCGTTCTGGATCGCGACCGCGTGGCCGTCGGGCGCCCTGCTCGTGCTGAACGGCGGTGCCATCTGCGCGCTGGTCGCGTCCTCCGCGCACCCGTCTCGCACCGCGTTCCAGATGGCGATCGGCACCGCGTTCGCGTCCGTCGTCGGGCTGATCGTCATGTTCGTCGTCTATCCGGTCATCGACGGCTTCCCGCTGCTCTGCGTGGTACTCGCCGCGCCGCTCGCATTGGGATGCTGGATGACGACGCGCGCGTCGCTGGCCGGGTACGGCATCGGCTACTGCATCTATTTCTGCTTTCTGACCGGCCCCGACAATGTCGTCGCCTACGATCCGACCTCCTTCATGAACGACGCGATCGCGCTGGTCCTGTCCATGCTGATGGCGTCCGTCGCGTTCGAGCTGTTCCTGCCGCCGACGATGCGCGGGTTGCGCCGGCATCTGCTGGCCGACCTGCGCAGGCAGGTCGTGTTCGCATGCACCGATTCGGTCGCAACGCTGCGCACGCGCTTCGAAAGCCGCACGCGCGACCTCATGTATCAGGTCCGGTCGATATCGCGTGACGACCCGGTGGCAAACGGCGAGTCGGTCGAATGGTTTCTGTCCGTCCTCGAGATCGGCTCGGCCGTCGCGGACCTGCGCGACGCAACGGCCATCGAGGCGGCACGAACCGCGCCGGACGCCGCACCGGCCTGGCTCGACGATTGCGCATCCGCGTGCCGCGCGATCCGGCTGCTGTTCGAGGCGCCGACACCGAAGGCCAGCGCTGCTGCCACGCACGCGGTACAGGTTGCAATCGCCACGCTGCAACGGACGATGCAGACCGCCGATGCGGCAAGCCCGTCCGCGCCCCGCCTTCAGACGGTGCTCGGCAGCCTGCATTTCATTCACAGCGCACTCGCGGCACCCGACTCGCCGCTCTCCGCTTTCCGCCCGCACTGACCACGCGTCGGCACCCGCCGCGCACACCGGCTCGTTCACCGGCGCGCGGCGGGCGACGCGGTTCACTCCGGTCAATGCTCGACGGCCCGTTCCGCACCGAGCCCGGTCTGGGCGCGCACGAACTGGGCGTCGAACGCATGCCGCTCCGCGTCGGCCTTCGAACTGCGATCGAGTGTCGACATCACGTAGCTCGCCAGGAACGCCAGCGGCATCGTAAACAGCGCCGGATGATCGTACGGGAACACGGCAGCCGGATGCCCGAGCACCGACTTCCACACCGCCGGCGACAGAATGACCAGCGAGACCGACGATACGAGCCCGACGACGCCGCCGCAGACGGCCCCGCGGCTCGTCAGCCCCTTCCAGTACATCGAAAGCACGAGCGGCGGAAAATTCGCCGAAGCGGCAACGTTGAACGCCAGTGCCACGAGAAAAGCGAGGTTCTGCCCTTTGAACAGCATGCCGAGCACGACGGCCACGGCGCCGATCGCCAGCGTCGTCCACCGCGTGACGCGGATTTCATCGGCCCCGCTCGCCCGGCCCTTGCGCAACACGCCCGCATAGAGGTCGTGCGATACGGCCGACGCACCCGCCAGCACCAGGCCCGACACCACGGCCAGGATGGTGGCGAACGTCACCGCCGCGAGGAAACCGAGGAACAGGCTGCCGCCCGTCGCGTCGGCGAGATGCATCGCCACCATGTTGCTCCCGCCGCGCAGCACGCCGCCCACGCGTCCGCCCTCGAAGAACTGCGGATCGGTGCCGACGATCACGACGCTCGCGAGCCCGATGACGAACATCGCAATGAACATGAAGCCGATGCACGTGCTCGCCACGAATACGCTCTTCCTGGCTTCCCGTGCATTCGGAACGGTAAAGAAGCGCATCAGCACGTGCGGCAGTCCGGAGAGCCCGAACACTGTTGCGAGCGACATCGAGACGGCCGAGACGGGGTCCGAGAACAGGCGGCCCGGCTCCATCAGCGCGTTCCCCGCGTGGTGTACCGAGATCGCCGACCGCGCAAGCCGTTCGAAGCTGAAACCGAAGTGACCGAGCGCCAACAGCGTCAGCAACGTGCCGCCGAACATCAGCAGGACGGCCTTGATGATCTGAACCCACGTCGTCGCGATCATCCCGCCGAACGTCACGTAGACGATCATGAGACACCCGACGCCGATGACCGCATAGTTGTAGTCGATGCCGAACAGCAGCTGAACGAGTTCCCCCGCGCCGACCATCTGGACGATGAGATAGAAGAACACGACCGTCAACGAACTGACCACGCCCATCCAGCGCGTGCTGACCGGATCGAGCCGATAGGCGATGATGTCGACGAACGTGAACCGGCCGAGATTGCGCAGTCGTTCGGCCATGAGGAACAGCATCACCGGCCATCCGATGAAGAATCCGACGACATACAGCAGGCCATCGTAGCCCTTCGCGTAGACGAGACTCACGACGCCGAGCAACGTCGCGGCGGACATGTAGTCACCGGCGACCGCAAGGCCGTTCTGAAGCCCGCTGATTCCGCCGCCGGCGGTGAGGAAGTCGTTGACCGTCCTGGTACGGCGCGCCGCCCAGTACGTGATGCCCAGCGTCATGCAGACGAACACCATGAACATCGCGATGGCGGCCGGATTGAGCGGCTGACGCTGCCCCGCCTCCACGGCGGGGCCGGCCCACGCAAGGCCCCCCGGCGCGGCGGCAAGCACGAATGCCGCGGTCGAAACGCGTGCGATCGGTTTCATTGCCCCACCTCGCCCAGCAATTCGCCGGTCAGACGTTCGAACCGGTCATTCGCGACGCGGACATACAGCCACGTCAGCCCCCATCCCGCAACGATCACGGCGATCGCGAAGATCACGCCGACGGTCGTGACACTGCCAGCCCACGCGGCGCTGCGCAACAGGTCGGGCCGCAACGCGACCAGCGCAATCAACCCGAAATACGCGCCCAGCACGATGACCATCGACACCCGGCCCAGGCGTGCGCGTTCGTCGACCAGCTCTCGAAACTTCGCGTGCTCCCGGATACGTGAAACTGCGCTTGCATTCAACGTCATATGTCTCCTCCATCGCCAGTTTTGAGAATCGGGATCGCTTGTGTATCCGTCATCCCGTCAATCGATTCGTCGTCCGTAAGATAGGGTTCACTTCCTTGCCCTGTCGGCCTTCGCTGCGCGATCGCCAGGACGACCGAGCTTATTTCCGCCATCGGCGAATAGCAGCCCCCACAGGTGGGGGGCATCGGCGCGCTCACGTGTCCCCCGGGGAAACACCGACTGTTCCCGTCGACGACCGTCACTCGGGGCTCGCGCGCGCACGGAATCCCGGGGCGAGCGGCGCGAGGCGAACCGCCCCCCCGTCCGGGGGGGGAAAAAACGTGTCTTCGCGCGGTATTTCTCACGAATCGCCGCTGCTGCCGCGCCATCCTTTCATTCGCGACGTCATGAACCTTTTCCGTACCGACCTGAACCTGCTGGTGGTACTCGAGCGCATCTACGCCCAGCAGAGCATCACGCGCGCGGCGCAGCAGCTCAGCCTCAGTCAGTCGGCGGTCAGTCATGCGCTGAACCGGCTGCGCGAGTTGCTCGGCGACCCGCTGTTCGAGCGCCACGGCAATGCCATGATGCCCACCCCGTTCACGAGAGCGATCATTGCGCGCGTGCGCAACGGCCTGCATACGCTCGAATGCACGCTGCATGAAGCCAGCCGGTTCGATGTCGCGACGACGATCAGGCGTTTCACGATCGGCATCCTCAATGCGCAGGAACCGGTGGTATTGCCGGCCATCGCGCAATACGTCGCGCAGCACGCACCGTCGATCGATATCGCCGCGGTGCAACACGACCGGCGCGCGATAGAGGCCGACCTGCTCACGGGCTCGCTCGATGCCGTGATCGACGTGCTGCTGCCGCACCCGCAATCCGTCCGCAGTACCCGGCTGTCGACCGACCGGTACGTCGTGCCGTGCCGGCGCGATCACCCGCGCGTCGGCCAGCGCCTCGACCTCGACGCCTATCTCGCCGAAGAGCACGTGCTCGTGACGAGCCGGCAGCGCGGCGGAGGCGTCGAGGATGCCGCGCTCGTCAGGCTCGGCGCCGAACGCCGCGTGCCGCGTCGTCAACCAGACCGACCTGCTGCTGACCATGCCGGAGCGGTACGCGCGGCTGCTCAACGAGATGTGCGGCAACCGGATGCTCGAATGCCCGTTCGACGCGTCGATCGATACCTATCTCTACTGGCACGCGAATGCCGATGCCGATCCCGCGAATGGCTGGCTGCGTCGGCAACCGGGCGACATATTCGATCCCGTTCGCGCGGACACGGCGAGCCACCCGTGATGCGGTGCCTCGCCGGCCGCTCGCTCACCCGCGCATCTCGCGCCGCAGGATCTTCCTCGTCATGGTCTTCGGCAGTTCGTCGATGATCTCGACGATGCGCGGATACTTGTATGCCGCCATCCGCTCCTTGCAGTAGGCGACCGGCTCGTCGGGCGAGACTTCGGCATGCACGCGGCGGGTCGAATGCAGCGCCCTGCATGGCGAAGATCCTCCGGATGCGAACATCCGGAGGATCCGGTATCGCTCAGCAATGCGGCATACGCCGCATCACTGCCCGCCTTCCATGCGCAACTGAAGCTTGCTGGTCACCGACGTGACGCCCGGCACCTGACGAGCCGCTTCCACCGCGGCCTTGTCCTGCGACTCGTCGGTAATCAATCCCGCCAGCGTCACTTCACCCGTCTTTGCCTTGGCAAAGACGGTGACCTGTGCATTGCCGATCCCGTGCGCTTTCACGATCGCCTGACGGACCTTCTTCGAAAATGCACGGTTTTCCAGGCGCTCGGCCTTCTTGGCCGATCGCGACGGGGCAGCCGTCTGCGTGGCCGTTTGCGTGTCGGGGGTGCCGGATTGCGCGTAGGACGTGACGGACGTCAATGCGACAAAACCGGCGACAACGATCATAAGGCGTGACTTCATCATCCTCTCCTCAATTTGAACGAACGGGAAACTACGGGTGGGTGGGTACTCGAATCGGGCCCGGTATTGCGCCTGCGTCGCGCCGGCCACTGCCGGTTGCAGTGCGCAGGCCTTATGCGGCAATCGCATTCAACGCACCTTCGTCGGCTTCCAGCGCCGGCGAAAGCGTCATGCGCAGATGCTCGAGAAATGTCCGTATCTTCGCGTCCATGAACTGCCGGGATACGTACATCGCGTAAACGTCGAGCATCGTCAGGCGGTAACCCGGCAACACCCTGACGAGTTTCCCGCTCCGCAGATCGTCAATGACGGAGTAAATCGCCAACGACCCGATGCCCATGCCGGCACGCAACGCGATCGCCAGAGCTTCCGGTGCATTCGCCTGGAACGGGGCCGAGAGAACGGAGTGTGATTCCACCTCGCCGCGCGTGCCATGAAGCAACCATTCATCGTTCGAGTCGGCCGGCGTGTCGAGGCGCAAGCACGTATGATCGGCAAGGTCCGCCGGCTTCGACGGGGTGCCATGCCGGTCGAGATAGTCCTGCGACGCGACCAGCACGCTGTAGCACCTTCCGTAGGTATGCGCGATGTATCCCGAATCGGGAAGACTCGACGCCGCGACCACCGAAATGTCGTAGCCGTCTTCCACCAGGTTCGGCATCCTCTGCGAATAGGTGATGTCGACGGCCACCTCGGGAAAAGCCGCCTGATAGGTGACGACGGCCTCGGTGACATGGCTTTGCCCCAGGCCCGGCATCGTGTGCACGCGCAACCGCCCGTATGGCCGGACGAGTGCGTTTCTCGCCTCGGCATTCGCCTGGTCGACATCGCCGAGGATGGCCAGCAGGCGCTCGAAATAACGCCGTCCGCTGTCGGTCAGCGAAATCCTCCGGGTCGTTCGATTCAACAAGCGGGTCTGTGCATATTCCTCGAGGCCGGATACCGCCCGCGATACCTGTGCAATCGCCACATCGGTCTGTTTCGCCACTGCCGTAAAGCTGCCGGCCTGCACGACGCGCACAAACGTCCGCATGTTCTCAAGGATGTCCATTTCGACCCATCATCCAGTGCTGCATCCACGCGACACGCCAGCGAGGTGCGGCGACGCGTTCGGTGTCACCGATTGTCCGGCATTCCGCGCCGACACTTCAGCCCCCCGGTCGGGGGGCTGAAGTGTCGGTCGATCATGTGGAATGCTTGGCGTTTGCGTCAACGCGCTGATCGCGCAGACGCACCGGTCGCGATCCGATATGACCACGGAACCTCATTCGCACGAGCGTGGCGCGCGCATCGTGACGAACGAACAGTCCGTACACCTATGGGTCGACGGTCGATGTCCGGATCGGTGGCTATATCGCCTGCGGGCGCAAGCAGTTCATTCGCCGCCTGGGCGCGTGCGGGACGCTTCGAGCGCCAACCCGCTGCGCACGGCCTGGATGCGCGACGTGACGTTGAGTTTTTCGAAGATGTTCTTCAGATGCCACTTGATCGTCTCCGGCGCGACGCGCAGCGCACGGGCGATTTCCTTGTTCGAGAGCCCGCGCGCGACGTAGTCGAGGATCTCGACTTCCCGAGCGCTCAGGTTGCCGGCCACGCCGGGCCGCCCGGCCGGCGTCGCGCTCGCGGCGCGCGGCGCGTCGAACGCGCGCGTCAGTTCGCGCGGATACCACGCCCCGAGCGCCGGAAATCGCTCGAGCCGGTTCTGCACGCGCGCCAACATGCGCTCGACCGGCGGACCTTCGTCGACGAAGGTCCGCACGAGCCCGTTGCCCTGACCGTATTCGAGCGCGCGGGCGAGTATCGCGAGCGCCGTCTCTTCGTCGCCCGCCTGTTCGCACGCGAGCGCGCGCAACACGGCCGCCTGCGCCGCCAGCCAGTCGAACCCGCGGGCAGCAAGCAACTCGTGCACGGTCGCCATGACTTGCGCGGCCTCGTCCGCGCGCGCATCGGCAAGCAGCAGGCGCGCACGTGCGGATTGCGCCATCTGCCATGTCTCGACCTGGCTCGACGTTTCTTCCGGCGGCGCCTCCGACACCAGCGACGCGAGCGCCCGCCCCACGCGATGCGCCTGCGTCGGCTTCCCGGCATGGAGGTGAAGCCGGATGCCGGTCGCCATGCATGCAACGCGCAGCCGCAGCCATTGCCGGCTGCATGCGATGTGATCGGCCTCGTCGAGCAGTTCGTGCGCGCGCGCTTCGTGCCCGGCCTGGAACTGCAGCAATGCGGCGGTCTGCACGAACCTGAGCAGCGGCCCCAGCGAACACGCCTGCATCGCGATGTCGAAGCGGTCGGCCTGCGCGTCGCGCACCTTTTGCCAGTCGTTCCATTCGTAGTAAATGGCCGACAGGTAACCGGACGACAGCGCCGTCGCCGCCGACAGGCGCCCCGCCGCCCGCTCCGCGGCACGCAACGCAGTTTCGAACGTCTTCGACGCGTCGTGCAAGCGGCCGGCGACGAACTCCGCGAGGCCGGACATGTTCTGGCGATACACGTTCGCAAACAGCGGTTCGTGGCCGGACGCCGCGCGCTCGGCCCGCGCCCGGAGGTCCAGCGCGTCGTCGAGGCGGCCCGCGTACCCGAGCCCGAAACTCAGCGCGGTCTGCCCGATCTGCTCGACCCACGAACCGGACGGCGGGCCGGCCGCGAGTACGCGCTCGCCCAGGTGCAGCGCCTCGATGCTGCGATCCGACAGCGCGACGATCAGCGAGCGGACGGCCATCAGCTCGGTCGCCGTGACGGCATCGGTGTCGAGCCGCCCCGCGTCGATGTCGGCTTCGAGCGCATCGAGTGCGTGCCGCGCGTCGATGATCTGCATCGCCAGTGCCAGCGCCCAGGCATGCGCGATCCGCAGCCGCAACCGGCCTGCCAGCGCCTGCCCGGGCAGGCGCGACACCCAGTCGAGCACGGTGCGCACGTCGCTCGACGCGATCAGCTTCATCGCGCATGCCTCGACCCAGGCGGCGGCCGCGTCGAAATCGCCGGCTGCCAGCGCGTGCCGGACGGCGTCCGGCCACTGCCGCTCCGCCGCATACCACTCGCTCGCACGGCGATTGAGCGTCGCCACCGCATCGGGCTCACGCAGCGCCAGTTCCTCGCGCAGGTACTGCAGAAACAACGCGTGATAGCGATAACGCTGGCGGTCGCCGTCGATCGACCGGATGAAGAGGTTATGCCCGACCAGCCATTCGAGGCAGCCGAGCGCATCGTCCCGGCCGGTCAGCGCATCGCACAGTGCCGGCGTCATCCGGTCCAGCACGGCCGTGTGCAGCAGAAAGCGCCGGATCGCGGCCGGCACCTGCGTCATCACGTTCTCGTTCAGGTACGCGGCGATGCCGGCCCGGGCATGGCTGACCTGTTCGGCCACGCGCGCCGCATCGTTGTCGTCGTTCAATGCAAGCGCCGCGAGTTGCAGGCCCGACACCCAGCCCTCGGTGGCCGCACGCAGGCGCTCCACGTTTTCCGCGTTGAGCGGCTTGCCGGCGATCAGCTCGAAGAACGAGCGCGTTTCCGTATCGTCGAAACGCAAGTCGTTCTCGTCGATTCGCACGAGCTGGTCGCGCGAATCGAAGTAGCTGAGCGGCAGCGCCGGTGCCGAACGGCACGACAGCACGACGTGAAGGTTCGACGGCGCGTAGCGCAGCAGACCGAACATCGCGTCGTGGATGACCGGCGACACGAGGCGATCGAAGTCGTCGAGCATCAGGAACAGTTCGACACCCGAACTTTCCAGCTCGTTGAGCAGTTCGTCGAACACGACCTTCAGCGGAATCAGTGCGCGGTCGCGCAGCATCTGCCGGGCATGCGCGCCGACCCCGCCCGTCGCGTCGACGATTGCCGCGACGACGTAGGACGAAAAGATCGACGCGTTGTCGTCGTCCTGGTCGAGGCTCACCCACGCGACCTTCCTGCCCGATTCGACCAGCGTGTTGCGCCATTCCGCCAGCAGCGTCGTCTTGCCGTACCCGGCAGGTGCGCAGACGAGCGTCAAACGGCGATCGAGGCCGCGGCGCAGCCGCCCGAGCCGCGTGATGCGCGACACGATCCCGCTGGCCGACGGCGGCGCGAGCTTGGTGCGCACGAGCACTTCGATCGTGTCGGCGTCCGCCGGGCTGGTTGATCGTCTGTTGTCCCTCGGCGTCATGCTGTTCACGTTCTCCTCGCGCACTGCGCGTATCCGCCCGGCAGGAAAAAGCACCGCCGGCCGCCCGGCCGGATGCCCGGCCACGGCCCGCGGCGCTCCGCAACAGCATAGCGAGTCGGCGCCGGCCGTCAAAAGTAGGTGATGTCCGTACCGCTCCGCCCGCTCGCGGCGCCGCGTCGCGGTCGGCTCCAAAGGACCCGCATTGTTCTTGAACGGGCGCACGATGTTCAGCCCCCCATTCGGGGGGTACCTCGCACGACAATGTCGTTTCATTCTGGCAACTCGGCATCGCGGGCGACCCGCGCCGCCACCGACGCTGCGCTTTCCCCCAGGAGCCGCCATGAACAGTCGCGACGCCGTCGCCGCGTTTTTTGACCGGTATCGCCGGCATGACATCGAAGGGATGCTCACGCTGTTCGCGCCGGATGCCACCCTCGACTACGTGCCGATCGGCGTGACCGGCCGGGCGGACGTACAGGGCAAGGCCATCTGGGCGGCGCTGCTGGACGCATTTCCGGACCTGCACAACGAGGTCGGCGCCATTCATGCGGACGACGCCGGCCGTCACGCCACCGCCGAAGTCACGATCGGCGGCACGCAGGTGCGCGAATTCGCCGGCATCCAGAACCGCGGACGCACGTTCTCCCTCCGGCATGCGTTCGTGTTCGAGTTCGATACCGACGGCCGGATCGAGCGGCTCGCCGCCTACTGGGACAACGTCCGGCTCTTCGAGGATCTCGGCAAGACGACCCTCGGGTGACGTCCTCCGGAGGATTCCGTCGTGCCGCCCCGGCGCCGCACCGCAAGTGCGAGCGGCGCCCGGCGGCCACGCCGCACTCAGTCGGGCTCGTAGCGCTCGCGCAGCGCGCGCTTGTTGATCTTCCCGACGCTCGTCTTCTCGATCGCGTCAACGATCAGCAGGCGCTCCGGCACCGCATAGCGCGAGATCAGCCCGCGGTCGGCCACCTGCTTCACATGCGCCTGCAACTCCGCCGGCCCGACGCGGCCCACATGCTCGTCAGCCAGCACGACGAGCGCGAGCGGACGCTCGCCCCACCGCGCGTCCTTCACGCCGATCACGGCCGATTCCCGGACGGCCGGATGGCGCGACAGGATGTCCTCGAGCTCGAGCGACGACACCCATTCGCCGCCCGTCTTGATCACATCCTTGATCCGGTCCGTGATCTGCAGCCGACCGTCCTTGTCGATCACGCCGATGTCGTTCGTATGAAGATATCCGCCGGCCCACAGCGCGGCCGATGCCGCCCCGTCGCCGAGATAACCCTGCGTCGCCCACGGCATCCGCACGACGATTTCGCCCGCCGAGCGGCCGTCGTGCGGCACGTCGCGAAATTGGGCGTCGACAATGCGCAGGTCGACGAGCGGCAGCGGCAAGCCTGCCTTCGTCCGGCGCGCGATATCGTCGTCGTCCGTCGTGCAGCCGGCCCCGGGCGGCGGATCGACCTGCGCGATCGTCATCAGCGGGCAGGTTTCGGACATGCCGTAACCCGTGTACACCTCGATGCCGCGCGCGAGTGCCGCCCGCGCCAGCCCCTCGGGCAGCGGCGAGCCGCCCACGATCACCTTCCACGACGACAGGTCGATCCCGGCCAGCGCCGGGCTGTCGAGGATCATCGCAAGCAGCGTCGGCACGCAGTGCGAGAACGTCACCGATTCGCGCGCGATCAATGCGAGCAATCCGTCCGGCGAATAGCGCCCCGGATAAACCTGCTTGAGGCCGAGCGCGGTCGCGATATACGGAATGCCCCACGCGTGCACGTGGAACATCGGCGTGATCGGCATGTAGACGTCGTCACGATGGATGCGGCCGCGATCGCGCGCGCTCGACAACGCCGCCATGCCGGCCAACGTGTGCAGCACGAGCTGGCGATGGGTGAATGCCACGGCCTTCGGCAGCCCCGTGGTACCGGTCGTGTAGAACGTCGTCGCGCGGGTCTGTTCGTCGAAATCGGGGAACACGAAATCCGGCGGGCTGGCGCCGACCCAATGCTCGTACTCGTCGACGAACCCGTCGGGAAGGTCGATCTCGGCTCCGTCGCCGATCAGCACGAACCGTCTCACCGTTTCGAGCCGGTCGCGAATGCCGGCGAGCATCGGCAGAAAGTCGCGATGCACCAGTGCAACCTGCGCCCCCGAATGATTGAGGCTGTACAGGAGCTGATCGGGAGACAGCCGAACGTTGGCGGTCATCAGCACCGCCCCCATCATCGGAATCGCGAAATAGCACTCGAGATAACGATGGCTGTCCCAGTCCATCACCGCGACCGTATCTCCGGCCCCGACGCCGATCGACGACAACCCGCTGGCGAGTTGACCCAGACGATGGCGGAAGGTCCAGTAGTCGTGGCGCACCTGGTCGCCGTAAACGATTTCCTGTTCCGGCCGCGTCGCCAGCGGGGTGTGAAGCAATTGCTTGACCAGCAGCGGATACGTGGACGCGGACGGCAATGGCTCATCCCGGGAGCCGGAATGCGAAGGGTTCATGAGAGTCTCCGTGAGCGGCGACGTGGCCCGATTCAAGGTTTCTGGCGGCCATGCAGGCCGTCGCCAACGCCGGTTTGCGTCGGCCAGGGTGACAGTCAAGATACCGTACCGGCATGCGCCGGACACCCCCACGTTTTGGGGGGGACAAGCCGTCCTGGCGGATCGGCCATGCCGCGATCGATCGCGCGGGCGGCAACCCACCTGATCGGGGGGGCAATTAATCCCGGCCGCGTTGTAAGATTTCCGGGCATGCTCGCGCGGCCTGGCGAAATCGCCGTCTTCGCCTCGAAGTGCAAAGGAGACCTACCGAGCAGACTCGAAGGCCTCCGTCGGCTGAGCACGGCCAATCGTCGACGCCAGACCGATTCCTGAACCCAGTCCAGTGAAAGGAGCAGTTATGACCACCGAGCCGCAGCAAACGGACAAGATCCCCTCGCCCGATCCGGCCGAGAACAATGCGTACTTTCCGTCGCCGTATTCGTTGTCGCAATACACGTCTTCAAAGACCGACTTCGACGGCGCGCATTACCCGAACCCGTACAAGGGCGGCAAGTGGAAGGTCCTGATGATCGCCACGGACGAACGCTACGTCCTGATGACGAACGGCAAGATGTTCTCGACCGGCAATCATCCGGTCGAGATGCTGCTGCCGATGCATCACATGGATCAGGCCGGCTTTGAAATCGATGTCGCGACGCTTTCGGGCAATCCCGCCAAGCTGGAGCTGTGGGCCATGCCCGGCGACGACGAGGCCGTGCAGTCCACGTACCGGAAATATCTGCCGAAACTCAAGACGCCGCTCAAATTGTCCGACGTGCTCGAGAAGGACCTCGGCGCCGATTCGCCGTACATCGCGGTGTTCATTCCCGGCGGCCACGGCGTGCTCGCCGGGATTCCGCACAGCAAGGAAGTGAAGCGAACCCTCAAGTGGGCGCTCGACAACGACCGGCACATCATCACGCTGTGTCACGGCCCGGCGTGCCTGCTGTCGGCGGCCGTCGACGAGGATCCGCAAAACTATCCGTTCAAGGACTACGAGGTTTGCGTGTTCCCGGATGCCCTCGACAAGGGGCCGAATCTCGATATCGGGTACATGCCGGGCCCGCTGCCGTGGCTCGTCGCCGAAAGCCTCGAAAAACTCGGCGCCAAGGTGTTGAACAAGGACATGACGGGCCGGTGCCATCAGGACCGGAAACTGATCACGGGCGATAGCCCGCTTGCGTCCAACAACATCGGCAAACTGGCCGCCGCGGCACTGCTGAAGGAAGTCGGGAACTGACGACCGGCGTGCATCGCGCAATTGCACTGGTGTTACGCGTCACCGGTGCAATTGCTGTTGTCATCGGCGCCGGCAACAGGCAACTGTTTCCCCGGGACGGGTGCGCTACGCGTTCGATCCGTCGGCAAAACCTTCGTCGAGCATGGGTGCGCTTCAATGTCGACTAAACCGCAATCCCCGATTTGATTGGCTTCGTTTGATGCGTGTGCTCACGCAGCATCAGGATCATTCGAGAATACCGAGGATGCCAAATCATCGAGAAAAGCCATTCCCGCGTTATCTGCACAGCGCATCCCGAGCAGCCTCGAGTATTTCTTCCGACAGCGCCTCGTTATCGACCACGCGCGACATCATCAGCGCACCGATCATGGCTGACGCGGCCGCCAGCGACTTGCCACGCTTGCTTGCTTCCGTGCCGCCCAACTGTGCATCGATGAGACCTACGAGACGGAGAAACCCGTCCGTCGCGACTTGCCGCGTGCGCGAATCGGCTCTCGCCATATCTCCACCCAGCGCCGCAAACGGGCAGCCTATCGACATATTGTCGCGATGCGCGACCGACAGGTAACGCTCCGCAATCTCCCGGCGCGCCTCACGAGGCGGTTTCCCCTGCACGAACGACTCGAGCGTCCCGTACAGCGTCGCGCTGGCAACATCGCATGCTTCCGCCACGAGATGGTCCTTCGACTCGAAGTGCCGATAGAACCCGCCCGGGGTCAAGCCGGCAGCCGACATGATGTCGGCAATCCCCGCACCTACCACCCCCTTCTCGCGAAACTCCCTTGCAGCGGTTTCCACGATTCGCTTGCGGGTCTCGCTTGCCTCTTCCCTCGACTTTCTCATATCGATCTTGCGCCTGAGCGCTCCGTGTAAAACTTCCCGTTGACACTTAGAGTGTATTCATACTCTAATTGGATGTCGACCATACTCTTATTTACCCAAGGGGGCGGAAGTGGGACAGGACTGGAAACATGGATACGTCCATACCAACGGCATTCGCATGCACTATGTGGAGCAGGGATCCGGGCCGCTGATCCTGCTCTGTCACGGGTGGCCTGAATCGTGGTTTTCGTGGCGCCATCAGATCGCGCCATTGGTGCGGGCCGGGTACAGGGTTGTCGCAATGGATCAGCGAGGCTACGCCGACACCGATGCACCGCAAGCAATCGACGCATACAACGTCCTGAATCTCGTTGCGGACCTGGTCGGCCTGGTTCATGCGTTGGGGGAAGAACACGCGATTCTCGTCGGGCACGATTGGGGATCCATGGTCGCAGCGTCCGCCGCACTGCTTCGTCCCGACATGTTCCGCAAACTGGCTTTGCTGAGCGTGCCGTACCTGCCGCGCCAGACACTGCGGCCGGCCGTCCGCTTTCAATTGCTCACGCAGGAGCAGCATTTCTATCAACAGTATTTTCAGGAACCGGGGCGGATCGAGCGCGAGCTCGAAGCCGACGTTCGCCGCGCTTTGCTGGGCATTCTGTATTCGGCCTCGGGGCAGGCTCGCTCGAGTGAAAAACACCGCCATTCCAGCTTCGTCCGTTTCGACAAGGCCAGTCGTCTTGTCGACAGTCTCGTGTTCCCCGACGAGCAACTCGCCTGGCTGACGACGGAGGAACTCGACTACTTCACGGCTCAGTTCAAGGTGTCGGGTTTCCGGGGCGGCATCAACTGGTATCGGAACTTCGATCGGAACTGGGAGCTGACGCCGTTCCTGGACGGCGCGCGCATCCTCCAGCCCACGGTCTTCATCGCCGGTGAACTGGATGGCGTGCTGAAGATGGCGAAGGACGAATACGAGACGCTCGAACGCAACGTGCCCAACCTGAAGGGAAAACACCTGATCGCCGGAATCGGTCACTACGCGCAACAAGAAGCGCCGGACGCAGTCAATCAGTTGCTGCTGTCGTTCCTGTCCGACCGGGGATAGGGACGAAGCATATGGATCAGACTTCAAACAAGCCCGATGCCGGCGCGCTACGTCGCGCCCGCATTCTGGGCGGCCCCCTGTTTCGAACCCTGCTGTCGCTCGGGGTGACCACCATGGCCGTATTGATCGCCCAGACATTCGTCGGCGTGCTGGAGACGTGGTACGTAAGTTTTCTCGGTACCGATTCGTTGGTCGGCGTGTCGCTTGTCTTCCCGATCTCGATGTTGATGACGATGATGTCCAACGGCGGCATTGGAGGTGGCGTTGCGTCCGCCGTGGCTCGAGCAATTGGCGGCGGCAAACGGCGCGACGCCGATGCGCTCGTCCTGCATGCGGTTGTCGTGGCCGTGGCACTCGGCTGCCTTTTCACGATATTGGCGTGGTGCTACGGTCCCGAGTTGTATACCGCGCTCGGCGGCCGGGGGCCGGGACTCGCCGCGGCGGTGACCTATTCGAACTACGTATTCGCCGGCGCCATACCGGTCTGGATCGTCAACTTGCTGTGCGCAGCCCTGCGAGGTAGCGGGAACGTCAAGATTCCCGCGATCACGACTTTCGCCGGCGCACTGGTGCTGATTCCGCTTTCGCCTTTGCTGATTTTCGGCATAGGCCCTGTACCCGGCCTGGGCATTGCCGGTGCGGGTATTGCCGTCTCCCTCTATTACAGCATCGCCGCCGTCGCGCTCCTGATCTACATGGCCAAGGGGCGCACCGGATTGGTCCTGACACGCGCGCCGCTGAATCTGCGTTTCTTTTCGGACATTCTTCGGGTTGGTGCGCTCTCGTCGATAGGCGCACTGCAACTGAATCTGATGGTCGTATTGCTGACCGCGGTGGTCGGGCGTTTTGGCCAGGCTGCGCTGGCCGGCTACGGCATCGCTTCACGACTCGACTACGTCTTGATACCGCTGCTGTTCGGTCTAGGTACCGCCGTGCTGACCGTCGTCGGAACATGCATGGGAGCCGGCGACATCGCGCGGGCCCGACGAGCCACTTGGCTCGGTATTGCGATGGGAGCCGGCTTCACGCAGATCATCGGGTTGATCGTCGCCATCCATCCCCCCGTCTGGCTGGGCCTGTTCACGCATGACACGGCCACGACACACTTCGGGGGCCTCTATTTAAGGACCATCGCGCCACTCTACGGTCTGGTCGGCGTGTCTTTCATCCTCTCGTTTGCGGCCCAGGGTATCGGCCGTCCTTTCTGGACAATCCTGGGTGGAACGGCTCGCTTGCTCATTGCGGCCGGTGGTGGATGGCTGGCCGTCAATCAGCTGGGGGGCGGCATGGGCACGCTGTCCGCCTTCGTCGCGGCGGGGACGATCGGCTCAGCGCTGGTATGCGCGGCCACGATGGTGCCCAAACGTATCTGGACTCGGGTCGAGGTGTGACGGATCGCACAACGACCCGCCGTTATCGATCGGCTATATCTGGAGAATGGTGAAATGAATCGTACCGTCATCGCTGGTTATGTGCGCACGCCTTTCGCATTTGCACGCAAGGGACCCTTTCACGCAACGCGGCCGGACGATCTCGCCGCCGTCGCACTTGCCGAACTGGTCCGACGCAGCGGAATCGATCCGCACCTGATCGAGGATGTACTGATGGGGTGTGCCTATCCCGAGGGCGCTCAGGGAGACAACGTCGCACGTATCGCATCGCTGCTCGCGGGACTGCCCGTTCAAATCGGTGCCGCGACGGTCAATCGCTTTTGCGGCTCGTCGATGTATGCCATCCACATGGCGGCCGGACAGATAGCCATCGGTACCGGCGAAGCGTTCATCGCGGCCGGTGTCGAGAGCATGACGATGGTGCCGCAAGGCGGCTTGTCGGCGTCTCCTAATCCGCGTTTCGCGTCGAGAGAACATCCCGATGCAGACGTTCCGACCCAGGCGTACACGCCAATGGGCATCACTGCCGAAAACGTGGCGGCACGCTGGGCTATTTCGCGTGAGCAACAAGACGCGTTCGCCGTCGAGTCTCAGCGCAAGGCTTCGCGTGCGCAAGCCGAAGGTCGTCTGGACGATGAGCTCGTGCCGGTTATCACGCCCGACGGCACCGTGGTCGATCGCGATCTTTGTCTGCGTCCGCAGACTTCGCTCGAAGGGCTCGCTGCGCTGAAACCTGCGTTCGGGGAAGGCGGTACCGTAACGGCGGGTACTGCCTCGCCTTTGACGGATGGTGCCGTTGCCGTACTCGTCACGTCGGAAGCATTCGCGCGACAGCATGGGCTCGACATGCTCGCCCGCGTACGGTCGACCGCAATTGCGGGCCTTGAACCCGAAATCATGGGGATGGGGCCGGTACACGCGACCCGCAAGGCACTTGCGCGTGCCGGCCTGCGCATCGAGGACATGGATGTGATCGAAATCAACGAAGCTTTTGCCTCGCAAGCGATCGCATGCATGCGCGAGCTCGGCATCCATCCCGATCGAACCAATATCGACGGCGGAGCAATCGCGCTTGGCCATCCGCTCGGCGCAACAGGCGCACGGATCACGGCCAAGGCAGCGACGCTACTGCGTCGTGTCAATGGTCGTTACGCGCTTGCCACGCAGTGTATCGGTGGCGGACAAGGGATCGCGACTGTTCTCGAAGCGTTGTAGTCACCCGTTCGATACTCGCCCTGCAGGCTGCGCTCCACGCGCAGCCTTGAACGTGGCGCGAAGCGGCCGCCACGGACATCCATGTCGCTGCCGGCAACCAGCATCCGCACTGCGTGTTCATCTCCTCGCCGTGCAAGGGCGCATCGGGCAGACGTGTGAAGCACGGAAGGAAGACCCGGTGGAACTCATCGTGTTCGAGAACGTGCCACGGCTCGCGACGCGGGCGCCACCTGCTCGACCAGATTAGGCGGATCCTGCGCCACTACAACTACACCGTGAACGAGACGACACACGACTGCGGCGAGATCGACGGTCTCGCGCAGAGCCGGAAAGCGACTTATCACCACCCGGCGAGCGGTTTCGAAGCATCAATCACCGCGCGAATGCCGAGGTAGCACCCAGAGCATCCGTCCCACTGCCTCGGCCTGGTTCCGGGTGTGCGTCTTCTCGTAGATCGCGCGCAACTGGGTGCGAATGGTCGCGAGCGACACGCCCGCGCTGGCCGCGCATTCGTCCGGCGTCTTGCCACCGATCAACGCTTCGGCGACGGCGGCTTCCGCGCTCGACAAGCCGAACGCCTGTCGTAGCTGTTGCGCGGCGACGAGCGGCGCCCCGCTACGTTGCCTGGCCGTGACCAGCAGCGTCGCATCGCCGAGAACGGCATGCCGCCCGTGTCCGGACATAGCGGCGATGCTCAGAAAGACTTCGTGCGCGGCGTTCACGGTGCTGGACAGGGCCAGACTCTCGCTTTTGCGGGTTTTCGCGACACGCCCCAGCGCCGCCTTGAGCGCGTCATTCTGAGGCGCACTTACCGCGCCAAGATGACCGTTCTCGAGCCTGATCCAGGTGGCCGCGCGGAGCATCGCTTCGGCCGCCCTGTTGACGAACACGATGCGTGCATGCCGGTCCAGCGCGAAGACGGACAAGCCCAGTTCCTCCATCAGTTCGGTACCGAGTGCCGCATCGTGATGCAGTACCCTGGCGTCCTGCCACAGGTTGATCGAACGTTGCAGATGCCCGGCCATGCCGGTCAGCGTCGCACGCTCTTCCGGTGAATAGGGCGGGCGCCCGTGCGCGCGCAACAGCCCGAGCAAGATGTTGTCGCTACCGGGGCGGGCGAACCGAATGCCCATCAGATAGCGAATGCCCGACGGAATCTGATAGTCCTGGAAGAATTCGCTGCGTTCGATATCGCGCTCGGTCAGGTGATCCTGGCAGCAAACGAATTCGCCTAGCGGTGCATTCTCCACGAAGCCTCGGCGTGGATCGAGCGCGCCGTAATACTGGTCGTAGAGCGCGACGATCTCGTCGAATTCCGCGCGCGGTGAATAAATCGAGAATTTCGGCGCATTGCGTGCGACGTCCCAACTGAACATGTGAAATACATTTGCACCGAGGCTTTCGGATACCCGGTGAAAGACTTCGAGAAAACCATCCGGATGCAGCGCGGCCTCGTAGAGGTCCCCGATGAGTTGGTCACGGTGCATGCTCCCCCCGTCGCTTCGCGATCTTCGTATGTTGATTTTGTCTGACGATATTGCTTCGAATACCGAATGTTTTCAGGCTAACACAGGTTATTTGCATGCAGTGCCATGTTATTTCCTGATTTTCATCCACCTGAATGATGATCAAAAAAAATGGCTTTGCGAGAATCCCGGCCATTCAGCGTGCATGAGCAGTGCATATGGCACGTATCAACCAGCAGGCTCTCGGGGAAAAAACAATGAAGCTCACACCTATCGTATCCGGTATTGCAGTGCTCGTCCTGTCGGCTTGCGGCGGCGGTAGCAGTTCGTCCTCGTCGCCTGCCGAACCAACAGCACAGACGGTCAGCGGGGTCGCGGCCGCCGGCGCGGCGATGCAGGGTTCCACCGTGAAGCTGGTCGATGCGACCGGCAAAGCGGTAGACTGCCCGGCCGATGCGTCGACCGGCGCGTTTCATTGCACCGTAACGGGCTTGAGCGCGCCGTACGCATTGTCCGCGTACGGCAACGTCGCCGATTCGCAAGCCACGCTGATCGCGCTCAGCGCGAAAGCCGGCACGCAGACCATCAACATCACGCCGATCACGAACGCAATCGCCGCCACGATCATCGGCGACAACCCGACGAAGCTGCTCGCCGACACCGGCTTGCTGCAGAGCAAAGTCACCGCGCAGGCAGTTGCGAGCACCGTGCAAGCGTATTCGTCTGCGCTATCGGACCTGCTGGCCGCGACCGGCAATACGGGTGTCGACCTGATTTCCGGCCCGCTGACCGCCGGCGCACCGGGCCTCGACCGGCTGCTCGACCAGGTGAAGGTCAACGTGCTGCCGGATGGCGGCGTCCAGATCAGTTCGGTGGCAGGCGCGTCCAGCGATACGCCGGTACAGCTTCAGCTAGCACCTGGTGTCGCGCCGCAGGCCGGCGACAAGGCGAGCCTGCCGGCCGCCGCGACCATCAACGGTGCGGTAGTGTCGAATTTGCCGAGCGCCAGCGATCTGGCCGCATTGCAGACCACACTCAACCAGTGCTTCGCCGGCTCGACCGGCACCGCGCGAACGGGCGGCAGCGTAGCGGCGTGCGGCCGGATCTTCGTGGACGACGTCGCATCGAGTGCGCTGAACGCCGGCGTGCCGGCTGCATATCTCAACAACGGGATGTCGGCCGACCAGGAGTTCGGTGCAGTGGCCGGCAGAACGCCGGGGATCGTCGCCGACGACGCAATGAACAACGCCAGCTTCAGCTTGCCGGAAGTCATCCGCGTCGTTGCCGGTGACACGATGTGGGTCAAGCTCGCGTGGACGCGCAGCGATGGCATTCGCGACGGCATGCAGCAGCATGTGCAACTGGCGGTGCGGGCGGGCAGTCTCGCGAGCGGCGACAACGGCTGGCGCGTGGTCGGCAATCAGCGCGCGGTATTGAGCAAGGTGAACGCGAACGCACAAAAATGGGACTGGCTGAATCCGGCCAACCCGTCGACGGGAACCAATGCATTCGTCGATTCGCTCAACCTCCAGGTGGGCGCTGTCGATGCGACCGGTACCGCCGTGGACTTCGCGATCGTGAACGGCCCCGGCTTGCGCAACGGCGTGTTCCTGCAGCCGTCGAGCGGCACCTGCGACACCTTGAACATCCGGGCGCAGATCGCGAGCGGGCAGACTCCGGCGCAGCTTGCCGCGCTGGCGAAGAATGCGCAGTGCCGCAACAATTTCCGCCTCGCCGGCGTCGCGCAGGATCCGGCCACCCAGGGCCAGTTCACGTGGCCCGGCGACGCGCCGCGCAACAATACCGCGTGGGCGAAACCGCAACTGAGTGCCGCCGAGCTGGCCGACATCAAGCCGTTCAGCGCCTATACGATCGACGTATATCAGAACGGCAACACGTCGACACCAGCCAAACACTACACGGTTCGCTTGCGTACGCCGTCGCCGCTTCCCGAAGCGCTGCGCCAGTACGCGTGGCACGAGCTGGCACAATCCACGCGCGACAAGCTGACGCCGGGCACTGCCGATACATTCGTGGGCGGCACGACCTTTCCGCTGGCCTGGACGTCGAAAGCCGGACTGCCGTTCGTCAAGCGCGGCAACGTGCAGATTCGCGCAACCGCGGCCGGGCAGACGGCGGCGACGTTCGTCAATGGTTCGGCATCGGCGTTGCCGGTCCAGCCGGGCGCTGCGGTGACGCTCAACGTGCCGGGCGACCAGGGCGTGGCGTTTCCGTCGGTCGCCGGCTGGACCGGCAGCACGGACTTCTCGTTCGTGAATTTGAACTGGTCCGATCCGGTCGACACGCTCTTTACCGAGTCCTTCGAGTACGACCGGTAACGGGAGGCTCAAAATCGGCGCTCGCTGACAGTCCCGTGCATGCCGGATCACCTTGGTCGTGTCCGGCTGCGAGGAAAACGGCGAGCGTCGCGTCGAACCCGGCTCCGTGTCGTCGCGTAGCGGGATCGCCGCTTCCCGAGCCGTACGAAGACGGCGAGCGGACATTCCGTGACGCGATGCCTCGCGCCCAGCCCACACGTGATGGGTCCAGGTCACCCTGGACAGGCGACGAGCATTCGCGGCATTTCCGGCACGACAGAAACGACTCGAAACCATGAGTGACGCCGACCTCCCCGCGACTCGCTCACTGGCCATAATGATCTGTGCGGATACAGGCCAAATCGTTAGCCGCCGATAAAGCGAGCTATCGCAGAAACGGCGCTAACGCTTCGGAAGCTTCGGAGAACTGCTTTTCGAGGAAGTCGAGCAGTGTGCGCACGCGCGGTGCCATATAAAGCGTGCGTTGAAAGAGTGCGTTCACCGGCACGTCCGGGCAACGCCACTCCGGCAGGAGCAGTTTCAGCCGCCCGGCCTGCAGATCTGCGCCGATGTCCCAGATCGACTTCATGGCCACGCCGCGCCCCTCTATCGCCCATTCGCGGGCAAGCGAACCGTCGTTCGTTTGACGTGAACTGTCGAGCGGTGCCGTGAACAATGCTGTCTCGCCATCGCGCGCGAAACGCCAGTTGTTCGCCGCGCCCGCTGCCGAAGAAAGTACGACGAACCGATGTTCACGCAAATCGTCGGGATGGTTCGGCATACCGTGCGCGGCAATGTAGTCGGGCGACGCACATAGTGCACGGCGATTGTCGGCCATGCGCTTGGCGACCATCGAACTGTCGGCCGGCACGCCGAAGCGGATCGCGAGATCGATGTCGTCCTGCAGCAAATGTGACAGCGAATCGGACAGGACCAGCGTCAGCGTGACGTTCGGGTGGCGTTCGTTGAATTCGTCGAGCCATCGACGTAGCACGGTGCGTCCGAAATCGGAGGTAGCCGACACGCGCAACGCCCCACTCACCGACGCCCGTCCGGCCTGCAATGCAGCGCGCGCATCTTCCAGGGTTTGCAGCGCATGCTGGCAATGTACGAGGTACAGGCGACCTTCGTCGGTGAGGCGCAGCTTGCGGGTCGACCGCTCGAACAGCTGAGTATGGAGTTCTCCCTCGAGCTTCACGAGCCGGGCGCTCGCCGCGGCGGGAGAGAGGCCGAGCTTTCTGCCGGCAGCCGAAAGACTGCCTTGGCTTGCCGTTTCAACGAAGAGGCGAATATCACCGAGATTGTCCATGATCGCGTCACGCGAAAATAATGATGGGTTGTGCCGCGCGATACCCCGCGTGGGCCCCGGCATGGTAACGCGATGCAGATCGAATCAGGAAAGGCCGACCGGCGAGATCGGCCTCATGCCCGTTTACCTGGCGACCACGCCGAGTTGCTGGAGGAACGTCAGATTGTCCTCGAGATGCCAGTTGTCGGTGATCTTGCCGTCGCGAACGCGATAGATGTCCGTCGCGATGAAGTCGACCACCTGCCCCTTTCCCTGCACGCCGTTGAAGCTGCCCGTGAAGTGACCGGTGAAGTGCAGATGGGTGATGACGCGGTCGCCTGCGACGATCATCTGTTCGACGTCGGCGTGAACGTCCGGCACGGCGCCATGGAAACCCTTCGATGCCGCGAGTGGCCCCGCGATGCCCTGCGGCCGGCCGGCGGGCAACGTGCGGTCGGTGAAATCGGCCGCCAGCGCCTCGCGAGCCTGGGCCTCGTCACCCGTGCTCCAGAAGGTATCGTAAAGGCGTGCCGCACGGATCTGTTGCTCGGCCTGATGCTTCGACAGACTCTTGTCGACAATCAGCGTTTTCGGCTGCACGAGATTGTCGTCGGTGGCGGAAACGGCCGGCAATGCGGCAGCAGCTGTGGCGGCGGCCAACGCGATGCGGGAAACGACGGTGCTGGTTTTCATGTCAGGCTCTTTTGCGGTGTGCTCGAAAAAAAATGAAATGAATCCGGAAATGATGCGGCTTTGAATGTTCAGGCGGGAATACGTACTGCGCGATCGCATCAGTGCGAAGCCGCTCGGGCAATACCCTAGATCGTCTCGCTTTCGCGTACCGTAATCGGGCTTTTCAGTACGAACCGTGCAATGTCGTCCTTGCGCATGAACGCAACGCCGGGATGGCTCTTCGCATAACGCAGAAACGCGTCCCATGCACGTGTCATCTGCGGCGTTCCGCTGATACGGTCATGCGCGCTGATCGACATCATGCGTCGACGCGATCCCGCCTCTTCGTACAGCTGATCGAAATCGAACTTGATCTGTTCGAGGAATTTTTCCGGAGAGTAATTCCGGCCCTCGACCAGCAGGATGTCGTTATTGCGCAGTGTGTACGGAACCACAACGAAATCCTTGCCGTTGACCTTTTCGATGAACGGCTCATCACGGCTCGTATCGTCGATGTGATACACGTAGCCGAGCTCCTGCAGCAACGACAGTGTGTTCGGGCCGCGTCGCAGCCAGTTCGCGTTATAGCCGATCGGGCGTTGACCAGTCACCTCTTCCACCATCGATCGCGCCTGGATCAGGAACTCGCGTTCCTGTGGCCGCGACATCGCGTACTGCGAGTTCCACGTCGGCCCGTGGCCCGACGCTTCATGGCCACGCGCCACGATCTCCCGAGCAATCTCCGGATGCCGCTTCGCTGCCTCGCCGATCATATGAGCCGTCACCTTCACGTCGTGGCGATCCCAGAGATCCAGCATCCGGGGAATCCCTTCGCGGTATCCATACGCAAACCACGCTTCGGCGGCCAGATCGGCGGGGACACTCGCCGGGAAATCGACCTTCGGGAACGGATTGTCGGCTCCCTTCGGGGGCTGCCCACCCGCCTCGAACTGCATCGAGATTGAAATGACCAGCCGCGCGCCGTCGGGCCAGAATTCTCCCCGCCCGGGCGCAGCGACCGCGTTCGGTTGGGAATGACTCGTTTGCGCGCCGACCTGTGCCGTTTGAAGCATCGCACCGACGGCGAAAGCACCCGCGCCGACACCGGCCTTGGTCAGGAAGGAACGGCGCGTCGGCAGGTCCGGCGCCCGATTGACTGAATCACGATCCGTTTGATCGACCTGAATTGCCATAGTTGAGCTCCACATGACGCACAAGCGCGTCTATGTCACCGCGTTGCGGTGCATGATGACGAATGAACAGATATTGAATGTCGCGCCAAACCGTGCGCTTGGGACTAATTTTCGGCAAACGCCCATATTTTGAAAATGGGCCTTGAAATGAATAGACTTTCAATCCAGACCAAAAAATTCGGATCCCACCGAGACAGGTCGGGCAAACTCGGCATGCGTCTCTTCAATGCCTCGCCGCCCGCCGATAAATCGCGGTGAGTAACGCAGCCGCCAAAGCACTCAGTGCCAGCAACATGGTCGGCCCGATCGCATCGTGATGACGGTCTTTCAACCACCCGAACGCGATCGGTCCGGCGAAGCCCGCAAGGTTTCCGAAACAATTGATCGTCGCAATCCCCGCTGCCGCGGCCGTGCCGGTCAATCGCATGGTCGGCAGATGCCAGAACAGAGGCAATGCCGTCAGCGTGCCCGCAGCGGCGAGTGAAAGCCCCGCGATCACGGCCGGCAGCGCGCCACTGAACGATGCGCTCAAAATGAAACCAACCGATGCCACACCGGCGCCGCCTACGACATAGGCCGCCCAGTTACCCGCACGGTCCGCGCTACGTGCTCCGACATTCATCGCCAGCACCGCAATCAAATACGGAATCGCACTGCAAACGCCGATCCATGACAGTTTCGTCAGACCCGTGTCCTTCACGAGCGTCGGAAGCCAAAAGCCGATTCCGTACAGACCGACGAGAAGCAGGAAATAAATCGTCGTCAGCAACACCATCTCCGACGCCGACAACCTGGATGCGCGCTGCGTCTCCTCGGCACGACCTGCATTGACATCGAGGCCTCGCAACACCGCATCCGCCTCTTCCGGCGACAGCCAGCGGGCATCGTTCGGGCGGCTCGGCAGCAGATAATGCACGGCGAGGCCCACGACGACCGTCGGCAAGCCTTCGATTACAAACGTCCATTGCCATCCGGACAGCGCCGCGAATCCGTCGAGATTCGTCATGATCCAACCCGACAGCATGTTGCCGACAATGCCTGCGACCGCCGTCGCGCTCATGAACAACGTCGTCATCCGGCCGCGCCGGTGAGCAGGAAACCAGTAGGTCAGATACAGCACGATGCCGGGGAAAAATCCGGCCTCCGCTACGCCAAGGATCAACCGCTGCAGATAGAAAGTGGCGGGAGAATGTACCCACGCAGCAGCGGCCGAAACAATACCCCAGGTCACCATGATGCGAGCAATCCACACGCGCGCGCCCACACGATGCAGCATGAGGTTGCTCGGTACCTCGAACAAGAAATAGCCGACGAAGAATATCCCCGCGCCGATACCGTAGACGGTGTCGCTCAATCCAAGATCACCTGCCATCTGCAGTTTCGCGGCCCCGACGTTAACCCGGTCGAGATACGCAAGAACCTGAGCCACCAGAAGCAACGGCATCAGTTTCCAACCGATGCGTCGATAAAGTGCGTCGAGATCCGCGGGCAACGAGTCTGCCGGGATTGCTTTCCGTTCGTCGGGCGTCTCACACCCGATGCTGCGCATGATGTCCATTTCAGTCTCCATGAATTGTTGTTGATACGTGCCACGTCATGCAGAAGCACCCGTCTCGGCGTGGGTCCCGTCACGAACAGTCTTGATGTACGGCGCGCCGCTGAAATCGCAGACGAGTACGCAGCACTGCCATCCGAACGCCGGCTGGATACGCTCGACGTCGTCTCGCACGACGTCGTGAATCAGTCTCCCCATTTCGTGCAGTACCGGCTCGCTCCTGGGTTTCGTCAGCAGCAGCCTGACGACGACGAATTCGTTTGTCGGATCATCTCCGGACAAGAACTGCTCGGCCGTATAGGTGCGGCTCTTCAATTCGGATAGCAAAGCATGCCCTTGTGCCGCGAGCCGTTCGTGCAACGTGCCCGTCAAGGAGCGGAAATCGATCAGTCGCGCAATCCCGGGCGTGGATTCGATGATCAGGTGCGGCATGTCTTCACCTCTGTTGAAAAAATGCGTGGGTGAGAGGTTAGGATTCGGATCACCTGATGTAAATTAATGTTTCGCGCATCAATTCATTAGCCCTTGTTATGTATTCAGCCATCGATCTTCGCCTGCTGCGCAGCTTCATTGCGGTCGCACGCTCCGGCAGCGTGACCCGCGGGGCAGCCCGACTGCATTTGACTCAATCGGCACTTTCGCAGCACCTCCGTGAGCTCGCGGATCTGCTCGGCGTGACGTTGTTCGATCGGGTGGGTCGCGGCATTCTGCTCACTCAAGCGGGAGCGGACCTGTTCGCGGAAGTCGAGCCGCTCCTGGAAAAACTCGACGTGACGCTTGCCAACGTCCGGAACCGCTCGCTCGAAGTTCACGGCACATTGCGCATTGGTGCGATCGACACCTACGCACGATCGCTCGTGATACCGACGATATCGACGCTACTCGCCCGGCATTCTCAGCTACGCGTGTCCGTTCACGAACTCCCGGCCGCGGCGATCGATCAAGGGCTGATCGAAACTGAACTGGATATCGGCGTGTCGTTCTCTCACTTGTCGAATGCGGACATCGAGCAGAGAACGTTGTTCACGGAACGGCTGGCGCTCGTCCGGCGATCCAAGCGTCGCAGGGCCGGAAAGACCGTCAGCCTGCAGGAAGTTGCGCCCCAGCCGCTCGCGCTGCTGAATCGGACATTCGCCATGCGCGGGCAAATCGACGCCGCATGCGCGAGTGCAAACATTGCGCTGAACGTTCGCGTAGAGGCCGCCAATGTCGATTCGCTGATACGGCTCGTCGAGCATGCCGACTACGCAACAATCGCGAGCCCGCTGGCAGTGCAGGCCGGCTCGCGAATTGAAACGACGACTATCTCGGACGACGGCCTGGCGCGCATCGCTGCGTTGCGCTGGCGCCGCGGCAGGACCTTTACACCCGCCATGGAACGTTTTGAAGAAGCGATGTTGCAAACAATTCGTTCGTCTGGCCTGGAAACGCCAGACGACGATTCGGCACGCATGTCGGAGCCGTCCCGCCGTCCGCGTATTCGACAGCGCTGACGGCATCCTGAACATGCCCGTGGCGTAGACGTAACGGCTGTTCAGGAGGCGGATACTCCCCTTCGCCCCAACTCCGGACGGACGTGAGCGATTCACGAAGGAGTTCCGCTAAATCGCGGACGCGCGGTACCAGCAAGCGGCCGTAAAGGAAGATCACGCGCAACGGCGCGGCCCGTCAGGTTCGATGATGTTTTGGGTTCACCGGCACGCGTCCCGACGCAGCGTACTACGCGATCGCGCCACCACCGTCTACCAGCACCGTCGAACCCGTCGCATAAGGGGTCGACGCAAGGTAGAGCACGGCGTTCGCGACGTCCTCGGGTTGTCTAACTCGACCGGCCGGCAATCGCGCCGCGGCGCCTTCGTACATCCGGTCGCGTGCTTCCGCATCGATCTTCGACCAGAGAGGCGTCGCAATCAGGCCCGGGGATACCGTGTTGACACGTACCGGAGCAAGTTCAAGCGCAAGTCCTCTCGCCAACGATTCAAGCGCCGCATTGATCGCGCCTTGCAAGACCGAATTCTTGCTCGGCCGCACACTCAGAAAGCCCGACACAAACGTCAGGGAACCACCTTGCCGAATGCGGACGGCCCGTGCGATGCGATACGCTCCCCAGAACTTGCTGTCCATCGCCGCGTAGGCGTCATCAAGCTCCAGACCACGCACCGGCCCCGTGGCTGTCTGGGCGGCCGATACGACAACGTGGTCGAATTCGCCCGCCGAATCGAGAAATGCACGTACGCTCGCGTCTTCGGTAATGTCCATCACGCCGGTACTCACGCCATAACCGATCCTGTCTTTGCTCGCCGCCAGCCTGGCCGCATCGCGCGATGCAATCGTCACTTTCGCTCCGGCCTCCGCAAATGCATGTGCGGTCGCTTCACCTATCCCGGAGCTTCCGCCAACCACCAACACCCTTTGATCATTGAGTTTCATCGCCCGTTTCCTCCGTTAAGAATCTGTCCTTCGAACGCCACCGCCGATGGCACTACCGGCAACGCACCATCGTGGAAAGCCGGGGGCGACATCCTGCCTGCATGCCAGAGCTGTAAAAAGATGCGCCCCCTCCCTCTGCATGCACCGCCTCTGTCACGTTACGCCGGCCTTCGATCTGTGCGTCACAATCCGACATACCGATTCAAGCATTCTTGATATCGCCTTGATCATTGGATGCGAGTGTCGTCACGAACTCGACGCAAACGCCCGGAGCAATAGACACGAACAGCTGTCGCTCGTTTGACAACGGCACGTCGCTCAATGTGTAGTCGATCCGCCTGGTGGTCAGCCGCTCGATCAACGCCTCCCATTCGCGACGCGCGTCGATGCGCAGCGCAATATGATCGATACGCGGTGTGCTACGACCTTTTTGCGCAGGAAGCGTCGCGCGCGTAACGTGAATCATCGGGTGACGATCGAGGTACAACCAATAGCCGTCCACGCTGAACGGCGGTCGGGGCCCGGTATCGAGACCGACAACCTCATCGAAAAAGCAACGGGTACCGTCGATGTCATCGGTAACAATGGTGGCGTGGTCGAAATGCATGGCTCATGCCTGTACGAGGGTGCGATGTTGTATTTTGTTGCCCCCGGTCGATCTTGATAATTGGCTTCGCGATTGAATGATTTTCAACGATGACAAGAAGATGGGAAGTGCATGTTTCCACGCTCCCGATCAGCCTGGTCAGTGGCCGGGAAGATACGGGAAGGTCAACGGAAAATGAAAACGGGTGCAGACCATGGTCTGCACCCGTTACGTCCCTTCCGCATCCCGGTATACCCCGTCACGAATCGGTGGTGACTGTAGCGCGACTCCGTCACTGGATCGGCTGCGACGATCAAGCCGGGATTGCTCGTCCCGGTGTGATTCGCGACCTCGGTCAGACTTCTCAAGGTGCCTGCACGATCGACGGCCGCACCTCGCGACACGCCGGTAATGGCATCAGCCAAGTGATTCGCAAGCGCATCGAAGAGCACTTTGGCTGGTGCAAGACCGTCGGCCGGATTTGGCAGTCCGCGTATCGCGGCATCAAACGGGTCGACCAGCACTTCAAGCTGACGATGCTGGCGAGCAACCTAACTCGAATAGCTCGAATACGGGAATCGATGCCGCTGGGAGTGGAACGGCGAGCCGCTCCTGCGCAGCCGTTGCGCGGCAACGCGTCGGTTGGCCCGCTGACAAGCGGGGCATCCGGCACGATCCGCCAGCGACTCAACGGCCAATTGCATACGAAACCCATTTAAGTAGCGCCTCGGTCGTCACAACGAGGCGTTTTTCAACAGCCTGCTAGAAGTCCCCGGGTTGCGCAATCGGCCGAAGCGTAGCAGCATCGTCCGGCAGGAGATAACGCTCCTTGATCGACTTTGCTTTCGCCGCCTCGAATTCCTGCTCGTAGTTCTGGTAATTTCCGTACAACTTTCTCATCTTGCTTTTCGAATACGGAATCTTCGTGTCGTAGATCAGACCGCAACCCGTTTCCTGGTCGGTCATGTAGGTCGCGGACGGCACCTGAATCCAGGGTGGACGGACTCCTCCCTCCATGTTTCCAGTTACCAGATCGCGCACCACGGCCTTTCCGTTGCGGACGACCCTCGGCGCCTTCGGCATGGTCTCGCCGTTCCGCACCCATCTATCCATCCCGTCAAGGATTGCCGATACGACGTCCTCCACCGGCTCGTCATAGAGCGTTCGGCAACGCGGATCGTTACCCTTGCCGATATCGGCGGCCACCCACTCCTTCTCACCCGTGCCGAGATCGGCCTTTCGCAAGTGCGGCATGCCCGTAACTTCGTAATAACGAAGCTTGGGGCTGTCGGTGTCCGGCGGCAGCGGAATACCGGCGAGCACATCGTGCATCAATTCGGATTCGCTGAAAACCGTCACGAACGGTGCGTCGTCCGGCATCTCGCGCGGAACGCGAATGGATTCACCCCCCACCTCGCCATAGGCCATGCGCCCCGCCATGTACGCGTCGATCAAAGGACGACCGTCAGGCATCCGCCATTGCTGGTGACGCCCCTGGTCGAGATAGTCCATCCATACTTGCGCCGTCACGGCCCAACTATCGACATAGACCCGCCGAACCTTCAGTGGCGCGAGCGGACTTTGCGGCGTATCGGACTTCAGCATCAGCGCCAATTGCGCACCGATGCCTTGCGATTGCGGAATGAAAGGGTCCGGCACGTTGCCCAGCACGAAATGCTCGGGATCGTAATACACGCCCAGCGGCGCATAACGCGCGTAGTCGAAGCGACGCATGAAGTCGAAATTGACGATGTTTCCATACAACGCGATCTGGTCCGCCTGCTCCTTCGGCGTGTCCGATATGAACTTCGGATCGACCGCCGGCTTGTTGCTATTGAGCGTGTATCCCACGTAGGCGTATCCGCGACTCAGCAGATATTTCCGGGTAAGGATCCAGCCGGCGCCGCGCTCTCCGAACCAGCTGAACGGCTCGATTATCACGGTTCCATTGAAGCGGGCCGGGTCGGTCGGTGCGCGGACGAGAATCCGTGTCAGGTACGGCGCCTGGAACATCGTCTTCCCCGTCGCGGTAATGACCGGGGCGATACCGGATAGGTAGTATTCCTTCTCGGTGTACCCGTATCTGGCCAGATCGATATATTCGGTTCCAGGGCGGGAAGCCGACGACAGAGGCAGCTTACCGGAGGGTGGAACTTCGACGACGGTGGGCATTTGCGGGACCTCCGCGCGAACCGGTGCGGCCGTACCTGCCACGATCCAAACTCCCATCAAGACAACGTATCGGGTTTTCTCTATCAGACGGTGCATGTGAATGTTTCCACTGTTGATGAGCCTGGTCACTGCGCGAAACACGTGACCCACGGCGTCGCTTCACGAATGTCTTTCGGGCATCCCACGCCACGCTGCGACGAAAGCGCCACCCTTCCGTTTCCGGCATCTCGTATTCGCTGATGAGCGGTATTGCCGCGCGGGCTTTTCCTTCATGCGGCGCGGTGCCTCCGCGATTCCAGTTCGCCCTGCCGCCACCCCGCTGCACGGTCGACCAGGGAAGCACACCCGTCGGCGGCTCGACGCAAGTCATTAAACAGCGTCTCCAGACAGCGGTTTATCCAGAAATGGCAACTCCATACGGAACCGGGGGAATACCCTCGCGAAAGGAAACCGCCAACGGCAACGGCTCGATTGCACCGCCACGTTTCGCATCGCCGCCTGCACCCGACCCTCGTACTTTGTGCTGATTTGGGCTACCACCTCACGGCATCGCGACTGAACACTCGAACCCGCGATTCGCGGTGCTCGTGATGACTTCAATGACGCGCTGTCTCCCGTCGACAGCGCGCGCTGCGCAGGCACACCGCGTGCAGAAAAACTCCAGTGCGCCGCACATTTCAGGACAATTCCATGTATTCCGTTATCCGAATTTTGTTTCCGGCGCTGATCGTCATCGGCACATTTCCGTCGCCTGCAAGCGCATACGAGTTCTACAACGACGGGAGCACGAACATCGACGCGAATCTGAGCGTGGGCTACGGGTTCTTCAGTGTCCAGCGCAGTTATATCGACCGTCCGGGCGCTACCCGATGGCAGGAAGGCTATCTGAAGTATGGCTTGAGCGGCGGCACGGCGATCCCCGGCGCAGGGTCGATCTACGGGGCCGTGAGTCTTCTCGGCTCCGCCACGTGGGGCGACGGCGACCCCGGCGGCTTTACGACCGGCCGCGAACGCCGCAACGCGCTCGAGGACGCCTACCTCGGCTGGAAATCCGGCGACTCGATTCCTGCATTGGGAAAGGACGGCATCGATATTTCCGCCGGCAGCCAGTACGTCAACGTGGGCTCCGGTTTCCTGATCAAAGGAGACAAAGTCAGTGCCGGCAGAGCTGTGGACGACGGCCGCTACGATCGCGGCGGCGCTTACTATCTGGCATCGCGCGTGGCTTTCTCGCGAACCGCAGTGCTGCGACTGGGCGGCGACACCGGATGGCATGGAAGCGCAATCTGGCTCAAATCAAACAATCATCTGCAAGCCGATACCGAGCTGGCCGTAGGCACCCTGGACTATACGGCCCAGCCGGGAACGCTCGGGTTCACCTTTGTCCATGGCATCAGCATCGACAAGCGATATGTCAGTACCCCAAGCCGCCTCGATCGCCCGGGGATGAACACGTACAGCATTCGAGGCGACGGTGACGCCGGGATCTCCAATACGCACTTCGCGTTCGAATATGCATACCAAACCAAACGATCCGGCAACGACAACGGGTGGTATGCCGAAGCCGGATATACGTTCCAGAATGTCCGGTGGCAGCCGTCGTTGAGCTATCGCTACACGCGTTATTCGAAGGATTTCGACTCGCTGTTCCAGGGTGGATTCGGCAATCGCTACCAGGGTGAAATCGCATCCAACTATTCGTTTTCATACAACTTCAATACGCGCATCCATGACGTCGGGCTCACAGTCCACCCGTCCGAAAAATTTACCGTGACCCTGATGTATTTCAACTTCCGGACGTTGTCCAATCGCTCGACCCTCGATCTCGACGCGTCCGAGCTGACACTCTATCTGGATTGGGCTCTGACCAAGCATCTCCAGTTTTCCCCGAACTTCGGTGTCTACAAACCGCGAAAATACGCTGCAAACGGCGGAAACCAGACCGGCAGCGCGGCCGCAAACTTCTATGCCAACCTGATGATCGTCGCGAATTTCTAGCGCAATCTTCGATCACCCCGCCGCACATCGCATCGCCGACATCGGACTTCGTGGCAGTCGCAACTGCTTACGGCGCCTCGACACGCCGAAGTTGACGGAGTCATCGGACCGGCGGACGGGCTCGCGCGTCCCGGCTCGACATCCGCGGGTTTCCCCCGCTGGGATAACACACGATTTGTTCGCAGAATTTCTCCTGCCCAAAAAACGATCAGTCGCCCTACGCACGTCCTTCGCCGCCCCCGTCGAGGTTTCCTGTCATGAAGAGCATCGACCGATTTGATGACGTGAATGCCCACGCCGCGTCGATCAAGCACTGGAATCAAACCTACAGCCAGATATCGGCGGGTTCGCTCGAAAGCTCGCTGATGCAACTTGCGAGCGCGCGCTGCCACCTTTTCCGGGAACGGATAAACCAGCGCGTCGTTCAACACGGCGAAGCTCCGTCGGGAAAGATTTGCTTCGCCATACCGATTTCGGCGTCCGGACCGGTCGTCATGCAAGGCCGCAAGGCAGACTGCAACAGCGTTCTCTTCCTGCGTAGCGGCGAGGAGTTCATGTTTCATATGCCAACGGGCATGGACATGCTCTCGATCAACTTCGATCGCGATATGTTCGAATCGGCACTATCAACCCTTGCGAACGCCCACGCGATCAACACGCTCCTCAAGCAACCCGTCATCACGTTGCCCAGACAGCGCCTGAACGCGTGCCGCCGTCGCCTGCTTGCGATATTTTCCGAGGCGTTCGCCGACGACGAAGGCGGCACCATCCAGCATGACGAAGGCGCGTTCGAGCAATTCGTTCTTCACGAAATGATTCGACTGATCAGCAGCCCGGATTGCAATCTACGCCAACGCAACGGCAGTTCCACCCAAAGTTTCATCGTCGAGAAATGTCATCACCTGACCATGTCCGAGAGCGTCAAGGTTCCCAGCGTGATGGAGCTGTGCCGGCAACTGCAGGTCAGCCGGCGTACTGTGCAGAACAGCTTTCGATCCGTGACCGGAACGACGCCGTTGAATTACCTTCGGTCCGTGCGGCTCAACGGCGTGCGTCGAAGCCTGATGTCGACGCATCCATCCAAACTCCTGATCGGTGACGCCGCCGCCCGATGGGGATTCTTCCACATGAGCCATTTCGCCGAGGACTACCTGGCACTCTTCGGCGAGCTGCCTTCGCATACCAAAAGACCGGTTCGGAACGACGGATAGAAGCCGGACGAGCCGGCGCGGTCCGATCACCGAGCCCGACCGCGATGCAGGGTGCCTCGCACCCATTCCGACGGCTGCGGCCACCACCCTGCTCGTCATCTTCCGCGACCGAATCCGCTGCCGGAGCGCACGCGGACTCACGTGATGGCCGACATACGACCGGTGACTCGCGTGCGCGAGGCGCCTGGTGTACCCCGAAAATGACGGTCAATTCACCTGTCCGGCGTCGATCATGGATCTGAGATCCGCGGTCGGGTCGGCCAGCGTCGCAGCGGGAATACGCGATCGCTGGGCGATCAGCTTGCGCGCCAGCACGTGGTCCGACGGCCGGTTCACGGAATGCGCAGCCGCCATCGCACCGTCGTGCAGGTAGAACACCGTAAAGCGATCGCTGGCGGGTGCACCGCGCAACACCACCTGGTCTCCGGACGATGGCAGACCGGCCATCTGGAATCTCAGGTCGTGCTGCTCGCTCCAGAACCATGGTACGGCCGAAAGCGGTTGAGGCCGACCGACCAGCACCGAGGCCGCGGCGCGCGCGCCGTCGCTGGCGGCCTGGATAGATTCAAACCGCATTCTGGCTGGACTACCCGGGAAAGGCGGCTGCGCCATGTTGGCCACGTCGCCGACGGCCAGTACGTTCCGCACCGAGGTGCGGCCCAACGCATCGACAAGGATGCCGTCGTCGCAGGCGATGCCGGCGGCATCGGCAAGCTCCGTGTTCGGCAATACGCCGATCCCTGTTACGACCAAGTCGCAATCCAACGTGCGGCCATCGTCGAACTGGACTGCCTCGACGCTACCCTGACGGCCCAGCAGCGCCCGTACGCTGCGGCCCAGTTCCAGCGAGACGCCGCGCCGGCGGTGCGCATGCGCGACATAGTCCGACATGAACGCCGGGAAGGCGCGCGCGAGGAGGCGAGTCTGGCTCTCGACCACGGTAACCCGCGTTCCAGCCGAGCTCAGCGCGGCCGCGACCTCCAGACCAATAAACCCGCCGCCAACGATGCACGCGCTCGAGCAACGGCCAAGCCTGCGCTGCACCGCCAGCGCATCGTCGAGCGTGCGCAGTTGATGCACGCCCTGAAGCTCAGCGCCGGGAACCGGAAGCGGGCGGCAGCGCGCGCCCGTCGCGAGTGCAAGCCAGCCGTATTCGAGATGCTCGCCGTCCGCCAGCCGCACGCGGCGCGCGGCCAGATCCAGCGCTGTAGCGCGCTGCCCCACGCGCAGATCGATGCATTGTTCAGTATAGAAATCCGGGCTGCGCAGTGCGAGCTGGCCCATGCCGGTCTTGCCCGTGAGCAGGCCCTTGGAAAGAGGCGGGCGCTGGTAGGGTGCGTGCGGCTCGTCTCCGATCAGGACGATAGGTCCATCGAATCCCAGTTCGCGCGCAGCCGCGGCGAGATGAGTTCCGGCATACGAGGCACCGACGATAACGAGCGGCGCTTTTTGTGAGGATGTCAAAGTTGTCTCCCGAGGAAACGCCCTGGCAATCCACGGGTTTGAACCGGATCGGCGTGCGGAGTGCGCACCGGAACCGGCTGTCGAGGACGACGTTCGCCGGCAAACCGTCGCTTCGACAATCGCGCAGCCGGAACGATGTTCGACGAGGTGGATCACTTGCCGGGCAGTACGGACTCCAAATGCGTTGAAGAGGATGACGAGCGTGTCTCGCCGACAGGCAATCGGAGACGCCCACGCGAGCGCGTCTCCGATCGCCGAACCGGCCGCGGCCCCCGTCGATGCACAACGCGCACGAACGGGCACGAAACACGAAGATTCGCATTCGCGCCCCGGTTCATCGCCGTCGTACTCCGTCGAAGTACGCGCGCCGAGCCGTCAGGAACAGGCTCGGGATAGCCGCCTAGCCTTGCTTCTCGGGCATTCTCAGCACCAGGCCGTGCAATTCTCGTGTCAACTTGATCTGACAAGCGAGCCTGCTGTTCTCCTGCGTTGCACCCAACGGCTCGAGGAGGGCAAGCTCGATCGCCGGATCGGCTTTGCCGGTCACGCCGAGCCAGGGTTCGTCGACATAGACATGGCAAGTCGCACACGAGGCCTGGCCGCCGCAAAAGCCGTCGATACCCGGCACTCCATTTTCCAGTGCGGTCTCCATTGCATTGGCGCCGTCCGGCGCGACCACGACGTGCTCGTCGCCATTCGCTTCGATATAGGTAACTTTTGGCATATTCAAGAAAGGTGATTTTTTAACGAGCACGCGCGACTCTGTTCGATATCGAGTCGTGCGTGCGGCCTGGATATCCGCCCGTCGGCGAAAACTCACTCGTGGGTCGGCGTCACGGTATCCTGGCGAGCGCCGATTTGAAGCAAACCCTGCCAGAACGAAACGAATGGCTCGAGATAGAAACCTCGCAGGGTTTTGTGAGGATTTTTTTCCCCAAACTCCACTTCATTCAGCCCCCAGCGCCATGTTTCGTTCTTTTTCGGCAGATAAAGGGTTCCGAACATCCAGTCCCATACCGTCAAAATCACCCCGTAGTTTTTATCTCGATGCGGCAGCTCGATGCTGTGATGGAGGTTATGCATGACAGGCGCGAGCACGATACGATTCACCCAGTTTCCGTACGAAACGTGCACGTGTACGTGAGACATCGTGTCGACGACAAAAAAGGAAACGTACACCTGAATTCCGATCACGGTCACGGTTCCCGGATTGACAGCGGTTCCGGTGGCGTAAAGCAGCAAGCCCAGCATCACGCCAGCGAAAAACGACGGAATCGTGTTCAGAAAAAAGAACTCAACCGGGTGTTGACGAAAGAGCGTCCATGGCGTCAGCGTTTCGGCCGTATGGTGCGGCTTGTGCAGTGGCCACAGGACGGGAACCTCGTGACACCAGCGGTGCACCCAGTAGCCGGAAAAATCCAGAGCCAGAAAATAGATAGCGAACTGAACCGCAACCATTTTCCAGTCGGTGTGCATCAGAGGCGCTCTCGCCCCGAAATACGTCGCCAGAAAACCCGCCAGATTGTCCGCCACCGATATCGCATTGATTGCGACGAATACAGAAAGTGGAAAACCGATCGCCAGAAGAATAATGCCGTTCCATCGGTCGACGCGAGCCGACGCGTGATCGTACTGGTCCTTCGGAAATACGGACCTCACCACCGCCCGTAACGTCACCGGCTCTCGTTCTTTTCTTGCCAGGAACGCGACCCATGCAACTACCACGAAATAAATCGGAAGACCCCATGCCCACTGCCGCAGCATTCCGATGGTCGGGTCATAAAAGTCAGCAACCGAGCTCCATATCTCATTTAGCATCTTCGTCTCCGGGATTGCATATTGTCACGAGCCAGGGCAGGGCCGCGAGTCGCGCACGCCGCGCTTGCCAGGTACCGTCTATGCCCGCGGCCTGTTCGACGCAGAAGGAAGACGCGGCCGTCGGGATAGTGCGTTCATGGTGGTCTGCCGCCCTCCCACGGGCCAGTAACGAACGGTGGACGAACGGTTAACGAACGTTTTTTTGGTGTTTTCGCGTGACCGGACAACTGCAATTCCCGGGGTAAACCCGATTTCATCGCATCGCGGATGCCTGCGTATCGCGGGCATATTGACTCCGGCGTGCATTGCGCCCGCTCTTCTGCTCCGCTCGCTTGCGGCGCGCACCGGTTCGCGCCCAGCCGAAATAACGACGTCTCGAAACGGGAGGAACGGGTGGAGAAATAGAAGACGGCGCGGTATCGGGCATTCAATCTCGATGCGGCATCGAGAGCACATCCGGATCGCCGTCGAAACAGGTGCGTTCCGCATGCTCACCACGATCTCGAGCCCGGACCGGCTCCATGGATCACCGTACGCAGCGCAACTTTTTATTTTGGTTTTGCGGGTTCGCCGGCTCCGGCTTTTTTGGGCGCAAGCTCGCTTTCTCTTACAGGCCACATCTGGCCGACCTTCAGATGGCGAACAATGACCGGCTTATTACCGACGTTCGACGGTCCGAATGTACGGACTTCATACAGTGCCTCGAACGTGTTATCGGAGCCGAGACTCTTCTTCAGCTTGTCCAGTTCGGATTTACTCGACGCAACATGTATCGCCTCCATGAGCGCAGGATCCCTGGTGCCAGCAATAACGACGATATGATTTCCCGATGAGCCCGGAAAGCTGGCTATATATGCATAGTCGCGGCGCATAATCCCCTCGGTCGAAGGGTTGTCCCAGTCGGATTGAAACTGATTCCCGCTCGCCCGATCGACAAGCGTATCGCCGTCGTCCGACAGAGAGAAACCCGAGATATCGCAAAGCGGTTCTTTCAGGTCCGCCAGATTCCTCAGCAAACCGACATAGACGAGATCGTGAGTCCGCAACATATTGTTGGTGAAGCGCGACATCGCGATGGATTGCAGCGACGGCAGCTCACCGGCTCGCGCGGTCGCAATGATGGGAGTAATGGCAGCCATAGCCGGCGCCACACCTTCAGGAAGGGTGTAGGTATTCAAGTCGATATATTTTTGATTCTCGCCCGAGGTCCGCAACCGGTACTGACCCAACTCATCCGCAGAGTGAATTCGGGGGTCGAGTATCAGGCGGGAAACCTCGTTGTCGGAATCCAGCTCGCCGAAAACATAATCGCCGCCATAAACGACAAGAGTCGGAATATGGCTCCCCGCCAGCGCACTCCAGAGATTGGTCCCGAGGCGAGCGTCTCCGGCGGGATTGCCTGCGAACCAGTTCCAGCAAATCAGATTGAGCCCGACGAGAAGCACGGCGCCCCCTGCGAACCACATCCAGGCGCCGCGTCGCAGGCGGCGGCGCGGTGCGGCACGTTCGTCTGCCTCGGCCGCAGCCGGCGGAACGACGACGAGCCGATATTCCCCGCGCGGAAGGGCCAGGCGTTCACCATGCTCGTCCGGTGGCAGTTCCTCGAGTTTCTTCCGTAGCCGGTGGACGTGCACCCTCACGGTCGCATCGGCGGCAAGATCCACGTCGATGGATTTGCCGAAGACCGTTTGCGCAATCTCGATTTCCTTCGGTGCGGCGTCGGCCAGCGAACGTTCGAGCAGTAATTCGAAAAGACGATTGATCTGCGACGATTTTCCGAGCACGCCACTTTTTTGAATGCGTTCCCCGTGAGCAACGAGCCGCCTTGTGTCTTTGTCCTCTAGCACGCTCGACCTCCCCGGCTTGTACGGAGACACGCCCGTTCGCTCGCCGCGCGGCGCGGCGGCAGAGTACGCGGCACCAGGCTCGTCACCAGCACCGAACCGACCACCAGCAGCCCCGCGACCACCCCGAGCCCGGCATGCGGCGTCCCCGTACGCGCAAACAGGAGGCCGACCAGCCACGAACTGAAGGCGCCGCCGAGCGAACCCAGCATGCTGATCACCGCGATGCCCGCCGCCGCCGCGCGACCGGTCAGTTGTGCAGCCGGAATCGTCCAGAAAACGATCGGCACGGTGAACGCGCACAGCTGCGCGATCGCCAGCAAGGCCACGGTGATCCATACGTGGCCGACCGAGAAGCGCAGGAGCAGTAGACTGCACGCGGTGACGAGCATGCAGACCACCGTATGCCACCGGCGCTCGCCAAATCGGTCGGAACTCCATGCGATCGCCACGTTTCCGATCATCGTGAACACCGATATCAGCCCGGATAACCAGCCGATTCCGGAGACGCTCGACACCCCGGCCGACTTCAGCACCGTGGGCGACCAGAACGTCACCGTACCCATCCCGACGTAGATGCAGAAATAGATCGCGGCAAGCCCCAGCACGCGACCGTTGCCAACGATGTCGACAACGCCGACCCGGTCATGGCCGACCACGGCCGAGGCCCGCTCGGCGTCCAGATCGCGCAAGAGCGCCTGCCGGTCCAAAGACGACAGCCATGCCGCCTGTTCCGGCCGGTCACTCAGCATCAGCGGCGCAACCAGCCCGAGCGCGATGGCCGGCAACCCCTCGATCAGAAACAGCCATTGCCATCCGCGCAACCCCATCACGCCCTGCATGTGCGCCATGATCCAGCCGGACAGCGGTCCGCCGATCATTCCAGCAACCGGAACGGCGAGCAGCAGCATGCTGTTGACACGGGCGCGCACCGCGTCCGGAAACCAGTACGACAGGTACAGGATCAGGCCCGGAAAGAAGCCGGCCTCGGCGGCGCCGAGCAGAAATCGCACCACGTACAGCGACACGCTGCCGGTCACGAACATCTGCGCCACCGTGCAAAGGCCCCACAGCACCATGATGCGCATCAGCGTGCGGCTCGCGCCGATGCGCGCCAGCACCAGATTGCTCGGCACCTCGAAGGCGGCGTAACTGATGAAGAAAATGGCCGTCGCGGAGCCGAACACGGCTTCGCTCAAGCCGAGATCCTGCAGGAACTGCAGCTTGGCGAACCCGATGTTGACGCGATCGACGAAGTTGATGACGTAGCAGACGAACAGAAACGGAATCACGCGCAGCGCGATCCGGCGGTACAAGACGGCAGGGGGTGATTCGGACATGGACCGCTCCCGGTAGGTGGACATGCATCGGCAGTCGCGTGCGTTGCTCGCGGCTGTAATCGGCGGCGCCATGCATGCGCACGGCCAGTCGAAGCGCCACGGGAGAATTATACGAATCTCACAATTCGGGATTCATTGGTAGTTAACACGAGAAAATCCGCCGGGCGCCGCCTGCACCGCATCGCCAACCTTCATTCGTCAGTTTTGTAAGAAAACATCGAGATCCTGCGGATATCACGGTCATTTCGCCTACACTGCAAGGTATCGCGTCGTATCGCACGTAAACCCCCATCATAAAAATAACTTCAATCTCATATAATGAGATTTACAAAAACAAACGGCCGCGAGCGTCAACGGGATTTTCGATCGCGTCACCCGTTGTTTTTTTCTGGATATGATCGTCGGCGGGACCGGCCGCATGGCACGGCATCTTCGGAAGCCGTCCATCCGGGCGAATCCAGGCGAACCGCGCGCATCGCGCGCTGCCCGCGCCCGGGCAACCTGCGTCGGCCTCGGCCGGCATCGAATTTCAGACGGTATGCATCAGCCACGCCATGAATCTGCACGCTGAAACACTGTGCTTCTCGGATGTGTTCCTCCATTCCCAGGCGATCGTGAACTGGTCGCAGCACTACGACCAGATCAGTCCCGGCACCGCAACGACCACGCTGCGCCAGGTCGCCGGCCAGCGTTTCCACGTCTTTCGCGAACGCATCAATCAGCGCGTGATGCAGCACGGCCTCGCGCCGCGCGACCGGCTCTGCTTCGCGCTGCCGATCGTCAGCGCGGTCGCGCCCGTGGTCCAGGGGCGCACCGTCGAGCGCCCGAGCCTGCTGACGCTGCGCGGCGGCGAGGAGTTCGTCGCGCATCTGCCGTGCGACACCGAGGTGCTCGCCTTCACGATCGATCGCACGCTCACGGCCGATCGCGAACTGGACGAACTCGCGAACCTGCCTGCCCGCATCCTGAAGCAGCCGGTGCTGCCGATCTCGCCCGCACGCTACGGCCATGCGCTGGACGGGCTCGAGCGCGTGCTTTGCCAGGCGCTCGACAGCGGTTCGCTCACCGCACGCGATGCATTCGACGAACGCGTGCTCGCGCACAGTGTCGTCGGCATCCTGCTCGACCTCGTGCAGTCCGACGATGCCGATGCCGGCGCGCTGCCGTCGGCCTCGACGCAAAGCTACATCGTTCGCCGCAGCCAGGAAATCGCGCTCGAATGCGACGACGTGCCGACGGTGATCGATCTCTGTCACCACCTCAGAATCAGCCGCCGCACGCTGCAATACAGTTTCCAGAACGTGGTCGGCACGACGCCGACCGCCTATCTCCGCTCGATCCGGCTGAACGCCGTGCGGCGCTTCCTGATGACGACGCCCGAGACGATGCGGATCGGCGACGCGGCGGCGCAATTCGGCTTTTGCCACTTCGGGCGCTTCTCCGCGTACTACCAGCAGCATTTCCACGAGCTGCCGTCACACACGCCGCGCCTGAGCTGAGCCCGCGAACGACGCATGGTGGCGGCGCATGGTGGCGGCGCATCCGGGTAATCCCCTGCCGCCCCCGCGCATGCGGATTGCCGATAACGGACAACGCGCGTGATTTAGGCACCGTAAATTTTTGTCGTCGGCCTGCTTGTGTGCGCTTCACCGCATCGAGCGGCCGTCCAAGCGCACACCTGTGTCGTCGTCGGTGGTCGGCCGCCGGCATCCCTTGCCGGCTCGTCAGGATCGGCGCGCGGCACGGGAATATCGATCAGGCATGCCGGTGTCGATTCCTGACGGACGATCCGGCCAGCGGGACTACTCATGAACGAATCGTCACCCCGGTCCGAAGCGGGGCTCAGCAAGAACGCCGTCGGACTTTCACACATCGTTTTCTTCGTCGTCGCCGCGGCCGCGCCGCTCACCGCGATGGTCGGCGCGACGCCCGCGGCATTCTCGCTCGGCAACGGCCCCGGCGTGCCCGGCGTATTCGTGCTGGCGGGCGTCATGTACCTGATCTTCAGCATCGGCTATGCCGCGATGAGCCGGCACATCTCCAATGCGGGCGCGTTCTATGCGTACATCGCGAACGGGCTCGGACGCCCCGCCGGCGTGGGCGGCGCGTTCGTCGCGATCGTCGCTTACAACGCCGTGCAGATCGCCATCTACTGCATGTTCGGCTTTTTCCTGAACGACAGCATCCAGCGGCACTACGGCGTCGACGTGCCGTGGTGGGCGTTCGCGCTCGCATGCGTCGTCGCGGTCCACGTCTGCGGCGCGCGACGCATCGAGTTCAGCGGCCGGCTGCTCGGCATGCTGATGATCGGCGAGATCGCGATCGTGATGCTGCTCGATCTCGCGATCGTCGTGCACGGCGCGAGCACCGGCGGCTTCAGCGCGAAGCCGTTCAGCCCCGCGCTGGTGTTCGCACCCGGGCTCGGCACCGCGCTCGTGTTCGTGCTCGGCTCGTACATGGGCTTCGAGGCGACGGCGATCTTCTCCGAGGAGGCGCGCGACCCGAAACGTACGATTCCGCGGGCCACCTACCTGGCCGTGATCCTCATCATGGCGTTCTACGCGCTGTCGTCGTGGGCGATCGTCGAGGCGTGGGGCGAGGGGCAGATCGCCGCACAGGCGGGCCGCGATCCGGCCAATCTGTGGTTTGCCGTCAGCGGCCGGCTGCTCGGCGGCATCGCGACGGACGCGATGAACGTGCTGCTCGTCACGAGCCTCTTCGCGGCCATCCTGTCGTTCCACAACACGATCACGCGCTATTTCTACGCGATGGGCCGCGAACGCGTACTGTGGCGCAAGCTCGGTCATACGTGCCCCGTGCATCGTTGCCCGGACGTCGCCGGCAAGGTGCAGACGCTGATCGCGCTCGCGGCCATCGTCGGGTCGGCGGTGTTCCGCCTCGATCCGTTCGCGGTCGTGTTCTCGTGGATGAGTGCGCTGGCCACGATCGGCATCATCGCGGTGCAGATCCTGGTGGCGGCCTCGGTAATCGCATTCTTCGCACGCGATCGCCGGGACGCCAGCGTCGTGCACCGCCTGATCGCGCCGCTCGTCAGCGTGATCGCGCTCGGTGCATGCCTCGTGCTGGTCGTGCGCAACCTGTCCGTGCTGAGCGGATCGGATTCGACCTTCGTCGCGATGTTTCCGTATTTCCTCGTCGCCGTCGGCGCGCTCGGCATCCGCGCCGCGCTGCGGCTGAAGCGCAGCGATCCCGACCTGTACCGCGAACTCGGGCGCGCCGCCCAGTAGCCGCTGGCCCGTAGCCGCGGCCCGGACGGTGCCGCGCCGCCCCGTCGTCCCGTTACGCCCTCCCCGGGCATTTCCCGCTGCCGACGCGACTCGCAATGCGTCGCGCCGGCACGGGTATTCCCTATCCCGATCGCACAGCAACGATTGCCGATAGCGGACAAGGCGCGCGATTTCATCGACATACAGTGAAAGCGACGTCGCCGCAGCACGGTGGCAGCCGCCCTCGCCGCCGCCCCGTTCAGCCCGACGATTCGCCCCTGTGAAACATGGACACCATGATGAAAATTCAGAATCTGATCGGCGGCAGGCATTGCGATGCAGCGACCGGCCGCACTTTCGAAAAGCTGGCGCCGGCAACCGGCGACTACGTCGCCGCCGTGCCCGCATCGACCGCCGAGGACGTCGATCGCGCGGTGCGTGCCGCGCACGCCGCGCTGCACGACGACGCGTGGGCCCGCGCCGGCGGCTCGGCCCGCGCCCGCTGGCTCCTTCGGCTCGCGGAGCTGGTCGAGCGCAACGGCAATGCGCTGACGGAATTGCTGGCCGTCGAACAGGGACGCCCGCTTGCCGAGATGCGCATGATGGACCTCCCGATGTGCATCGACACGCTGCGCTATTTCGCCGGCTGGGCGGACAAGCTCGAGGGCCGCACGATTCCGACCGACGGCTTCATGGGCCGACCGACGCTCAGCTACACGCGGCGTGCACCGGTGGGCGTCGCCGGTCTGATCATTCCGTGGAACGCGCCGTTGATGATCGCCGTGTGGAAACTCGCGCCGGCGCTCGCGGCCGGCTGCCCCGTGGTCATCAAGCCGTCGGAGGACACGCCGCTGGCCGTCGCCCGGCTCGGCGAACTCGTCTGCGAAGCCGGCCTGCCCGCCGGGGTCGTCAACATCGTTCACGGCGTGGGCGCGGAAGTCGGCGCCGCGCTGGTCGCGCATCCTCTCGTGAACAAGATCAGCTTCACCGGCAGCACCGAAGTCGGCCGCGCGATCGCGACCGCGGCAGCGAAAACCTTCAAGCGCGTCACGCTCGAACTCGGCGGCAAGGCCGCGCAGGTCGTGTTCGCGGATGCCGATCTCGATCGTGCGATTCCGTCGCTGATGGCCGGCATGTTCGCGAACCAGGGCCAGACGTGCGCGGCCGGCTCGCGCGTGCTCGCGCACCGCTCGATCGCGCACGCGCTCGAAGAGCGGCTTGCCGAGGCGGCCCGGGCCATCCGTGTCGGTCCGCCGTCGGAGCCCGGCGTGCAGATGGGCGCGCTGATCAACCCGCGTCACCTCGCGCGCGTCCGTGCGCTCGTCGACGGCGCGCTCGCCGAAGGGGCGGTCATGCTCGTCGGCGACGAACAGGTGCCGCCGCGCGGCTGCTTCATGCGACCGACGATCCTGGGCGGTGTCCATCCGGGCATGCGAATCGCCCGCGACGAAGTGTTCGGCCCGGTCGGCATGGTCATGCCGTTCGAGACCGAGAACGAGGCCGTTCGCATCGCCAACGACACGCCGTTCGGCCTCTCCGCTTCGGTGTGGACACAGGATGTCGACACCGCGCACCGCGTCGCCGAGCGGCTCGACGTCGGCGCGGTCGCAATCAATGCATGGAGCCCGATCGACGCACGCCTGCCGTGGGGCGGCACCAAGCAAAGCGGGATCGGGCGCGACCTGTCGAAGGCCGCGCTCGATGCATACCTCGAGGAAAAGATCGTCACCGCAGCCCTGTGACCCGCGGCGCACACCACGTCGCACCCCTCTGTTCAAGCACTTCGTAAGAGAGACGAGAGACACCATGGACTATCAAAAGCGTCAAAAACGATTCTGGCATCCGATGAGCTCGGCCGCCGCCGGCCATACGACCCCCACCGTCGTCATCGCACGCGGCGACGGCAACTACGTGTACGACGTCGACGGCCACCGCATGCTCGACGGCGTCGGCGGACTGTGGAACGTCAACGTCGGCCACAACCGGCCGGAAGTGAAAAGCGCGATCGCGCGGCAGATGGACGAGCTGTCTTACTACCAGACCTTCGACGGCGTCGCCCATCCGCGCGTCTACGACCTGGCCGACCGCCTGTGCGCTATGTTCGCGCAGGAGGACATGCAACGGGTGATGTTCGGCAGCGGCGGGTCCGACGCGATCGAGACCGCGCTCAAGATGGCGCGTCAGTACTGGGTCGCCGCAGGCGAGCCGTCGCGCACGAAATTCCTGTCGCTGCGCAACGGCTATCACGGCGTACACATGGGCGGCACCTCGATCGGCGGCAACGGCGTCTACCATTACAATCACGGCCCGCTGCTGCCCGGCTGCGTACTGCTCGACACGCCGTGGCTCTACCGCAATCCGTGGAACTGCGACGATCCGCAACAGCTCGTCGAGCACTGCATCCGGCAGCTCGAGGAAACGATCGCGTTTCACGGCCCGCAGACCATTGCCGCGTTCGTCGCCGAACCGGTGCAGGGCGCCGGCGGCCTGATCGTCCCGCCGGCCGATTACTGGCCGCGCGTGCGGGCCGTATGCGACCGCAACGGCATCCTGCTGATCGCCGACGAGGTGGTCACCGGCTTCGGCCGCACCGGCAGCCTGCTCGGCAGCCGCGGCTGGGGCGTCGCCGCCGACATCCTGTGCGTCGCCAAGGGCATTTCTGCCGGCTACGTGCCGCTCGGCGCGACACTGTACAACGGCCGGATCGCCGACGCGATCGAACATGGTGCGGGCTTCTCGCACGTGGTCATGCACGGCTATACGTACAGCGGGCATCCGCTCGCTTGCGCGGCGTCGCTTGCCGTGCTCGACATCGTCGAGGCCGAGGATCTGCCCGGTAATGCGGCGCGGGTCGGCCAGCGCCTGCTCGAGCAATTGCTGCCGCTGAAGGCCGACTTCGAGACGGTCGGCGACGTCCGCGGCAAGGGACTGATGCTGGCGCTCGATCTGGTGACCGACAAGGCCAGCCGCACGCCGCTCGATCCGGGACAGGGGGTCGCCGCCCGCGTGGCCGATGCCGCGCGCAGGCGCGGCGTCCTGGTACGGGCGATCGCGAACAAGGTCGTGATGTCGCCGCCGTTGACGCTGCAGCAGGACGAAGCCGACTTCATCGCGGTGACGCTGCGCGAAGCACTGCAGGAATGCTGCGCGGATTCGCTGGCGATCGCCTGAGCGCGCGAAATAGCCTGGCGCACGGGCCTCTCGTCGAAGGTTCGTGCGCATCGCCACCCGGCCTCGGTTCGACGAAGATCGGCGCGAGACGTTGACGATCGGCATCCCGCCTGTCGCAGCGTCGCTTCAAAGGAAGACAAATCAAATGGAACACCAGGCCATTGCATTCACCGTGGAGAAATACCCGCTCGCGCTTCGGCTGTTGCACTGGGTCAGGGCGATCCTGATCGGCGCGCAGCTCTGGACCGGCTGGACGATGGTCCGGCTCGACGACAACCTGCCGGCCAAGTTCGACTGGTACTACCCGACGCACAAGGAGTTCGGCGTGCTCACGCTGCTGGTGGTCGTCACGCAACTGGCGATTCGGTCGATGAAGCCGTTGCCGCCGCTGCCTGCCACCCTGCCGACGCTCGACCGCAAGCTCGCCAAGATCGGCCACTACCTGCTGTACGCGCTGGCGATCGTCGTGCCGCTGATGGGTTATTCGATGTCCAGCACTTTCACGCAGAGCGACGGCGTGCCGTTCTTCTTTTTCCGCGTACCCGAGCTGCTGCCGAAGAACGACCACTGGTTCGAGGCGTTTCAGTGGCTGCACCGGACGCTCGCCTACACGTTGCTCGCGCTCATCGTGCTGCATGTGCTCGGCGCGCTGAAGCACCGCTTCTTCGACCGCAACCCGGAAAACGACGTGCTGCGGCGGATGCTGTAGCTCCGCTACGCGGAACCTCGCGCCCGGCGAGGCGCCGTATTCGGTCCGCTCGATCGCGGCGGACCGATTTTCTTCCCGATTAATATTTCGTTTAACTAACGATAAACGGACCCGCTGCACGCGTCCGGTGCTGACGCACGCCGTCGGAAACCGTGTCGCCACGCGCGGGCCGCCCACACCTGGAGATCGACGATGAAGAAGATGATGGCGGCCGTATCGGCCGCGAGCGCCATGGGTTTCGGCCTGCCGGCCCACGCGCAAAGCACCGTGACGCTGTACGGCCTGATCGACGAAGGCATCAATTTCACGAGCAACGCGGGCGGCAGCACGGCTTACCAGATGATCAGCGGCGATACCGTCGGCAGCAACTGGGGCTTGAAAGGTACCGAAGACCTCGGCGGCGGCCTGAGGGCGCTGTTCCAGCTCGAAAACGGCTTCAACGCGAGTACGGGCGCGCTCGGCGTGACGTCCCGGATGTTCGGCAGGCAGGCTTATGTCGGACTCGATTCCGACCGGTTCGGCACGCTTACGCTCGGCCGCCAGTACGACCCCACGCTCGACATGTGGAGCCCGTTCACGGCCACCGGAAACTGGCTCGGCGACTTCGGCGCGCACCCGTACGACAACGACAACGCCGACTGGGACTACCGCATCCAGAACAGCGTCAAATACGTGTCGCCCGCGTATGCCGGCTTCAAGGGCGAAGTGCTCTACGGCCTCTCGAACCAGGCGGGCGGCTTCGCGCGAAACCGCGTCTACAGCGCGGCCGTGCAGTACCAGATGGGCGCGTTCTCCGCCGCCGTCGCCTACCTGAAGGCAAACAACGGCGGCGCGACCGCGGGCGGTGCGCTGTCGAGCGACGACACGGTATTCGGCGGCCGCTCGCAGCAGAACATCGATGCCGGCGCGTCATACAAGTTCAGCGACAAGTTCACGCTCTCCGCCGCGTATTCGCACGTCGACGTGACCAACCCCGATCCGAATCTCTATTTCGCGAACCCGCCTGCGTCAGGCACGCAGAACGCGTGGAAATTCGACAACTTCGAGGTCAACGGCCAGTATTTCTTCCGGCCTGACTTCTGGCTCGGTGCCGCCTATGCATTCACGCATGCGCATGTCGCCACGACGGCCGGCGACGCATCGCCGAGCTGGCACCAGTTGTCGATGATGCTCGACTACGACCTCAGCAAGCGGACCTCGACCTACCTCCAGGCTGCATACCAGCATGCAACCGGCAACACCGGTACCGACTTCGAATATGCGCACGTGCTCGGCACGGCCGGGCAGTCGTCGGGCCGCAACCAGCTGGCGCTGCGGATCGGGATGATGCATCGGTTCTGAGCGCGGCGACCCGCGGGCCGGGTTGCCGCACGCGGCAACCCGTGCTTTCCCGTGCGGTCAGAACTGATACCGCACCCCGACGCGCACCGCGGTCTGCGACGTGCCCGCCGCCGCTGCGCCGAGCGCGGCCTCGACCTGGGCACCGTAAGCACTGTCGTGCCCGCGCGCGACCACCGCGTACAGCCCCGTGCGCTTCGACAGCGAATAGTCGGCGCTCAGCGTGATCTGGTTGGCCGAGCCGATGTCCCCGCCGCGCTGCTGGTACTGGAAACCGCCGCCGAGCTGCAACGAGGGCGTGACCGAATAGGTCAACCCGGCGTCGTAGGTAGTGGCGCGCAACGGCGCGGCAGCGCTGATCCGTACGTCCGACACCATGCCGAAGACGCGGAACGGCCCGACGTTGTAGCCGGCCCCGCCCGAGAAGTTGCGCAGATTGCCGCCGGCAGCCACGTCGTGCTGGCCGAAATAGGCGAGCGCTGCGCTGAACGCGCCTTGCGTGTAGGACAGCATCGCACTTTGCACGCTGCTGCGCGCGACCGTGCCGGGCACGTTGCCGAACCCCCACATGCCGCCGAACGCGACACCGCCGAACGTCGGACTCACGTACTTCACCGCGTTGTTCACCTGCACACCCCACACGCGGTTGTCGAGCGCGCCGCCCGCCGACGCGTTCGCCGGCAAGCCCCACGCGAGCAGCCCGGCCGGCGTGTTCGCGCCGATCGCGAACGACGGCATGAGATCGCCGACGAAATCGAACTGCCGCCCGAGCGTCACGGTGCCCCAGTCGCCGCCGAGCCCGACGTACGCTTGCGAACTGAACGCGGAGCCCGGCACGGTCAACGTGCCGTCCGATGTCTGGAACTGGCTTTCGAGCCGAAATACCGCGAAGTTGCCGCCGCCGAGGTCTTCCCTGCCCGTCAGGCCCCACACGTCGTTGCGCGACACGCCCGCCTGGAGCGCGAGCTGGCGGCCGCCGCGCGGCGCGGAAGCGACGTCGCTCGTATAGGTGATGCCGGTGTCGAGCGAACCGTAGAGCGTCACGCTCGACTGCGCGAACACCGGCGAAACCGCACCGCAGCCGCACAGCGCCACCATCTTCAACCACGTTCCCATCTTCTTCTCCTCATCGAATATTCATGCATCGCGTCCGCGAGCCGGATCGCACGCAGGCCGTGTCGGGTTGCGTTATCTGCATCGTCAACATAGGATTCCATATTGATTCGATGCGACGCGATCACAGGACGATCAGCGGCATGTGTCGCGCGCCTTCCTTGATGCGGGTCCGGTTGCCGCCGCCACGACTTAAGTTAGACTACGGCCCTGCCGTCGCCGATGTGTCGCGTCACCCGCGACCGCGGCGCGAGCCGTTTCCGATCCTCCCGTTCCATTGCCGCAAGCCGCCTGATTTCCGGATCACGTCATGTCGAGCCTCACCAAAATGCTGTCCATCCTCGACGTCTTCTCTTCGTCCGCGACGTCGATGACCGCCGAGGAAATCGCCGAACACATGGGCTTTTCACGCACCACGTGTTATCGCTACGTGAAGGAACTGGCTTCCGTCGGCCTGCTCGTCGGCACCAACGGCCGCTATACGCTGGGCCCGCGCATCATCCATCTCGACTACAACATGCGGCAGTCGGACCCGACGCTCACCGCCGCGAAGCCCGTCATCCAGAAACTGGTCCAGGTCACCGGCGGCGATGCGCTCGTGTCGACGCTGTTCGACGAACAGATCATCAACGTCATGCACGAAACCGGTGCCGAAAACCTGCAGCTCGGTTTCGGCCGCGGCCGCATCATGCCGCTGTTCCAGGGCGCATCGTCGAAAGTGATCGTGGCCGCGATGTCGCGCGCGCGCCTGAAACGGCTGCACGAACGGCACAACGCCGCGTTCGGCGAGTTCGCGGCCGACTGGACACAGTTCTGGCGGCACTGCCAGCAGATCGTCGAGACCGGCTACTGGATCTCGCGCGGCGAACTCGATGCCGGTTTCGTCGGCATCGCCGCCCCGATCCGCACCGCCAGCAGCGGCGAGATCAACAGCAGCCTGTCGCTGGTCTTTCGCGCCGAGCACTTCGCGCTGTTCGACGAGCACGTGCTCGGCAAGCTGCTGATCGACGCCACCGCGCAGATCGGCGAAGCCACCTGAAGGCTGGCGCGACGTCGCGCGCGGGCGCCGGCGCGCGCACCGTCAGTTCAGTTGCGTGATGAATTTGGTGACCAGATAACCGTCGAAGGTCTCGGTGCCTCCCTCGCTGCCGAAGCCGCTGTCCTTCACGCCGCCGAACGGGATCTCCGCCGGCCCCATGCCGAAGTGATTGATGTTGACCATGCCGGCCTCGAGCGCGCGGCCAATCCGGTGCGCGTTGCGTGCCGATGTCGTGAATGCATACGACGCCAGGCCGAACGGCAATCGATTGGCTTCGGCGAGCGCATCGTCGAGTGCATCGAACGGCACGATCCCGACGATCGGGCCGAACGGCTCGTCATTCATCAGGCGCGCCTCGCGCGGCGGTGCCACGACGACCGTCGGCGCGAAGTAATGGCCGGCCCCCGGCAAACGCGTGCCGCCCGCGACGATCGCCGCGCCGTTCGCCTTCGCGTCGGCGACGAACGCGTCGATCTCCGACACGCGCCGCGCATGCGCGAGCGGCCCCATCGTGACACCCTCCTCCAGTCCGTAGCCGACGCGGATCTTGCCGACCGCTTCCAGATACGCGGCAACGAAGCGATCGAACACCGCGCGTTGCACGAAGAACCGCGTCGGCGACACGCACACCTGCCCGGCATTGCGAAACTTGTACGCGGCCAGCATCGCCGCCGCGCGCTCGATCTCGGCATCCGCGCAGACGATCACCGGCGCGTGTCCGCCCAGCTCCATCGTCATGCGCTTCATGTGCGCCGCGGCGAGCGCCGCCAGCCGCTTGCCGACCGGCACCGAACCGGTGAACGAGATCTTGCGCACCTGCGGCGCCTCGATCAGTTGCGTCGACACGTCGCCCGGCACACCCCACACGATGTTCAGGCAGCCCGGCGGCAACCCCGCATCGTGGAAGAGGTGCGCGAGCGCGACGAGCGCACTCGGCGATTCCTCGGGCCCTTTCAGCACCAGCGTGCACCCCGACGCAAGCGCGGCCGCGATCTTGTGCATCGCCTGGCTGAACGGGAAATTCCACGGCGAAAACGCCGCGCACACGCCGATCGGCTCCCGCAACACCGTCTGCATCACATCCGGCGAACGCGCCGGCACGACGCGGCCGTAGGTGCGACGCCCCTCCTCCGCGTGCCATTCGAGCTGTTCCGCGGACGACATGACCTCCGCGACCGCCTCGCGAAGCGGCTTGCCCTGGTCCATCGTGATATGGCGGCCGATGGACTCGGCGCGCTCGCGCACGAGCGAGGCGGCGCGCCGCAGGATGTCCGAGCGCACGAGCGGCGACTCGCGGCGCCATGTCGCGAACGCACGATGCGCGGCATGCACGGCGGCGTCGATATCGGCCCGCGTCGCATGCGGCAGGTCGCCGAGCACGCGGCCGTTGCCCGGATCGAAGACGGGCTGCGTGCGCCGGCCGTCGGCCGGCAGGAACCGTCCGTCGACATACAGACGAAGCGGCGGGTAATCGACGCACGCATCAGGCACCATGCGCGAAGTCAGCGGCGTAAACGGAATCAAGACGGAACCCTCGGTTGAAAGTGCGCGGTTGGCGCGGACGGCGCGACGGCCGCTTCACGCCGCCTGTTGCGGCGCATGCAGCAAGCCGCCGATTTCCTGCCGGAGAATCTGGTTTTCCTGCCTGACGAGCAGATGCCGGACCTTGCCGCGAAAAATCCCGAACTCGGGATCGACCATCAGCGCGGCACGCCGCCGCGCACGCGTGTCGAGCGAATCGAATGCCCACAGATAGACGAGCTGGTTCAGCGGCCCGACTTCCGTCGCGAAACAGCCGATCATCGTGCCGAGCACCCGCTCCTGCGCGGCGCGTCCGCATTCCGCATACAGCCGCAGATATTCGGCGACGCCGCCCGGCACCAGCGTATAGGTGCGTTGTTCAACAAACATGCGCTTCCTCCCGTTGTCGTGGCGCGAACGCCTGAAAGGCCGCGGTCGCGCGGGCCATCCCCACGGCGTCCGTCTGCGCCGCCACGTAGCGATCGGGGCGCACCACCACGAGCGGGCCGGCATGCCGGTCGAACCACGCCGCCAGCGCGTTGTCGACGTCCTCGACGCAGGCGCTGCCGTGCACGCTGGTCACGCGCCGGGCGCGACTCGTCCCGCTGCGCGAACGGCTCACCTGCACGAACGCCGCGCCGAGCGACGTCCAGTACGCGCGATCGTCGTCGCTCAGGCACGCTTGCGGATCGCACTGCCAGCCGACGATCGAGAACCACGGACCCAGCACGTCGTCGAGTTTGCGGCGCACGCCATCGGCCGTTTCGACATCGGGCTGCACGATCATCCTGCCGATCGCATCCGATCCGCCGGGCAGCACGATGCCGCGCGTGTAGCTCGGCATCGGCTTGAACCGCATCTGCAGGATGTAGTCCTTCAGTCCCGGCGCGAAGCGGACCAGCCCGAGAACGCGATCGCGCACAAACGCGACGAGCCGGTTGGTCGGCATCAGCATCGCGCCGAAGGTGTCCGCGAGGTCGATCATCGCCTTCGCGTGATCGCGCCGCTCGGATTCGTACGTCGAGATCACGCCGGGATGCAATGCGCCACGGACGATGCCCGCCAGCTTCCACGCGAGGTTGCCCACGTCGCGCAGGCCCGCGTTCAGGCCCTGGCCGATCCACGGCGGACTCAGGTGCGCAGCATCGCCGACGAACGCCACGCGACCGACAACGAAACGCTCGGCCACCCGCGAATGGTGCGTGTAGGTTCGCGCGCGCACGATCTCGACGCGATCGATGTCGTCGACGTACGGCGCGATCAGCGCGCGAATCGAGTCGGGCTGGGCGATCGCCGCTTCGTCCTCATGCGGGAACACGAGAAACTCCCAGCGCCGGAAATCGAACGGCAGATAGATGCAGACGTTCGGGCGGCGCGGGTCGCAGTTCAGCGCCGTGCAAGGCTGGTCGAGGCCGGCGTTCTTCACATCGACCACGACCCACTTGATCGGATGCGTCGTGCCGGCGAGCGTGACGCCGAGCAGCTCGCGCATCGGGCTGCGTCCGCCGTCGGCCGCGACCACGTAGTCGGCCTGGAGCGCATACTGCCGGCCGTCCGCGCGGCGCACCTGCAACGTGACGCCTCCATCGTCCTGTTCCACATCCACCACTTCCTCGCTGGTTCGCAGCGACACGTGCGGATAGCGGGCCAGCCCGGCACGCAGCGTTCGTTCGGCCAGTTGCTGCATGAAGATGTTGCGCCGCCACCAGCCGAATTCGCGGATCGACGGGCGGATATCGGCAAAGCATTCACCGTTCGCCTTGAACATGCGCAGCGGCACGTTCTGGATGATGTCGCGGCTCAGTTCGTCGGCTAGCCCCGCTGTCTGAAACATCCGCAACGCTTCGTCGTCAATGCCGACCGCGCGCGGAAATTCGACGACGTCCGCCGCCTTCTCGACGATCACCGTCGCGATGCCGTAGAGGCCGAGCAGATTCGCCATCGCCACGCCGTTCGGCCCGGCGCCGACGATCGCGACCGATGTCCGCTCCGGATTGTTCGCCTTCATGCGTCGGCTCCCGTGCGCCATGCCGGATCGTCGAGACGATCGAGCCAGGTGCGCAATGCGTGGTTGAACGCGGCGGGCTGATCGTCATGCACGTAGTGCGTCGCGCCCGGAATATCGAGCCAGTCGATGCCGGCGCTGGCCGCCATTTCGGCCGCCACTTCCGCGGACAGGAAATCCGATTCGCCGCCGCGCAACAGCAGCGTCGGCACCTGCAGGTTGAGAACCAGCGGCCACAGATGGACGAGCTGCTCCGGCGACGCGGCCAGCCGGGCCGCCGCGATCCCGACGGCGTCGTGCCGCCACACGATCCGTCCGTGTGCGTCCTCCTTCAGCGAGTGCGCGACGCGCGAATCGAGCGCGGATTCCGCGATGTTCGGCCGCTGATGCCGCCAGAATGCGCGCGCGTCGTCCCACGACGCGAACGCGTCCGGCGTTTCCTTCAGCTCGCGCTTGATGCGCTCGGAACCTTGCGAGCCGGCCGACGCGCCCGGGCCCATGTCCTCGATCACGAGACCGGCAAGCCGGTCCGGATTCGATGCCGCGTAGACGAACGCATTGGCGCCGCCCATCGAATGCCCGGCCAGCACGAATCGTCGCAGGTCGAGCGCGCGTACCAGCGCATCGAGATCGCGCACGTAGGCCGCCGCGTAATAGTCCCGCCGCGGATCCCAGTCGCTCAGCCCGCGCCCGCGCTGATCGAGCGCGACGACCCGGTAGCGGTCGGCCAGCGCGTCGGCAACGGGCTCCCACGTCCGCGCGTAGCTGCGCAAGCCGTGCAGCATCACCACGGCCGGCGCATCGTCGCGACCCCAGCTCACGTAGTGCAGCCGCAACCCGTCGCTCTCGACCCATCCATCCTTGACGGACACCGTATTCATCATTCGCTCTCCGGCAGCCCCTGCTTTCACACCAGGCCGTCGCGGCCGACGATCTCGCTCGCCTTCAGCCCGCCGAGCCGCGCATGCAGGCGACCGCGCGTCGCGAACGCGAAGATCACCAGCACTTCGTCGTCGTTGGGCGCGTCGGGAAACAGGCACGTCACCGTGTCGTAGTGCGAGCGCACGTAGAGCGCATCCTTGTGCGCGAGCGGCACGTCGATCACCGTGTTGATCGGGCCGCGCTTGCCGCTCGACGGCACCCACGATTTGCCGCCGCCCAATGCCGCACGGATCGGCTCCGCGAAGATCGACGTGAGGAACGCGTTGCCGTGTTCGTATTCGCCGGCCGAGCCGACCAGGCACGCCTTGCCGTAGCTCTCGATCGCGCGGCCCGCCGCGAGCGACTCGATGCGTCGCGCGAATTCCTGCCCGAGCGCCGGCGACGGGCGTACGAGATCGTCAAGATTTTCGCTGTACCGCCCCGCATACGGGTTGTGCACGGCCGCGGCGATCACGATCTTGCGCAGCGGCTCGCCGTCCGCGAGCTGGCCGGTCTCGTTCGCGAGCGAATCCTCGATCTGCGTATACCACTTGCGGATATGAAAGCCCTCGAAATTGGCGATCTTGCTCATCAGTAATCCTCTATAAAGTATCGATGGTGTCGGAATGGACGGCGGGCACGTCAGTCGAACAGCGGCTCGAGCTGAAAGGGATCGCTGGGCGCGTTGTACCGGTGCAGCACGCGCTTGCCTTCCTCGTCGTCCGTGACGGTTTCGCAAAAGAATTCGAGCCGGTTGCCGTCCGGGTCCGAAAAATACACGCCGATTCCGACCTTGTGATCGGTGATCTTCACGATCGGCACGTCGCGACGGATCAGCATCCCGTACAGCCGGCGCAGCTCGGTCAGGCCGCCCGCGATTTCGAGGCCGTAGTGCTGCAGGCCGATCGTGCCGAGTTCCGCATCGGACGCCGCGCGAATCAGCGCGATGTCATGGTGTTTCTGGCCGAACGACATGAACACCCACTGCTCGCCGCGAGCGGTTTCCGTCATGCCGAGCACGTCGGCATACCAGATGCTCGAGCGCACCGGATCGCGCACGAACAGCGACAGGTGCGTGCGCTGCACGCGCGGTACCGGCAGCGGCAGCCCAAGCGCGTTCGCATGCGCCGCTCGTTGCTGGAGGTCAGGCTGGGTCATCGCTCGCTCCGCTCAATGCGTCGACTGCGCGTGGGCGACGAGCGGCGCTTCGAACGGCGTCCACGCCACGGCCGTGATCTCGCTGAAATCGCGCCATTCCTTGGTCCAGCTCCGGCCGCCGTCGTGTGAACGGAACAGGTGCCCGTACTTGGTCCCCGCATAGACGAGCCCGGGCCGCGCCGCATGGACGCCGAATGCCCAGAACGTCGAATTCGGCGGCGTGTGCAGATCCGTCTCGTGCCATGCACGGCCGCGATCGGGCGAGCGGTAGATACGGCTGCGCGTGCCCGGCGTGCCGTCGCCGATCGCCATCAGCAGGTCGCCGCCGGGCGCCGCCAGCGGGACGACCGTGCGCGTGTAGTACAGCCCGTCGAAGCGGTCGCGCGACAGCTTGCCGTCCCAGGTCAGGCCGTCGTCGTCGCTCACGTGCACCGCATTCACCGTCAGCAACACCGTGGTCTTCGGCTGGTGCGGCCCGGCGGGCAGCACGGCGATCGCATGAATGTCGCTGTTGCGGATCGCCGTGCCGGGGCCGTCCACGCGCGTCCAGGTCGCACCGGCGTCGCGGCTGCGCCATGCGCCGCCTTCCTCCACGCCGTACCACACGTTGCGGCTGTCTTCCGGGTCCACGCAGATCGTCAGCAGCCGCGGACGATTGACGCCTGAACAGAACTCCGGAAACTCGGGAGCCGTTCGCGCCCAGGTCAGCCCCGCGTCGCTCGACTTGTAAAGCGCGGCACGCGACGGCGCGCCGGTGCCCGCATACAGCACGGCCGGATTCGCCGGATCGATCGCGATGGACCAGACTGTCTGCCCGTTCAGCAGGTTCTCGGGGCGAAACCAGTGCGCGCCGCCATCCTCGCTGATGCACAGCCCCGAATCGGCGCCGGCATACACGCGCGACGGCGTCGCGGGGTCCACCGCGAGCGCGCGCACGATGCCGTCGAACTCGATGGGCTCGTCCAGCCCGAGGCGATGCCAGGTCTTGCCGTCGTCGTTCGAGCGCAGGATGCCTTGTCCCGCGGTGGCGACCAGTACGGTTGCGGTCATGCGATGCTCCTTGTGTCAGAGAAAAATGCCGCGCGTGAGCCCACCGTCGCAGCCGATCGACTCGCCGGTGATCGAGCCGGACTTCGGTGACGCGAGAAACGCCACGATCCATCCCATTTCTTCCGGCTGCAGCACGCGCCGGATCGGCGTGACCTTCACGTAGTTGGCCTCGACCTCCGCGGCCGTCAGCCCCTGCTTCTGCGCTTCCTTCTCGTAGAGCTCGTGAATGTGCGGCGTCTCGACGACGCCCGGGTGAATCGTGTTGACCGTGATGCCGAACGGGCCGAGCTGGTCGGACAGCGTCTTGGTCAGGTGCACGATCGCGACGTTGCGCATGCCGGACAACTGCTTGCTGCCGCGGCCGGTGAGCCCGCCGATATTGACGATCCGGCCGAAACCATGGCGCCGCATGTAGGGCGCGGCCGCCTTCGCGCAACGCAGGTAGCCGACGACCTTGATGTCGATGTCCTGGAGCAGCCCCTGCGGATCCGCGTGCTCCAGCTCCGCGCGCACGAGGCCGCCCGGATGCGCAGCGCCGTTCAGCAGGATGTCGAGCCGGCCGAAACGTTCGACGCTCGCCGCCATCGCTGCTTCGATGGACGCCATGTCGGTCGTGTCGAGCGTGACGGGCAGGATCGCGCCGGCCGCGTCGCCCAGCGGCGCGAGCGTCGCGCGAATCTCGGCGGCGGCGGCCTCGAGGTGTCCGAGGCGTCGCGCGGCAATGGCGACGTTGACGCCTTCGCGGGCCAGTTCGAGCGCGACCGCCTTGCCGATGCCCATGCTGCCGCCGGTGATGAATGCGGCTTTTCCGTGGAGTTGCAGGTCCATAACGATGAAAGATCAGAGTCGGGATTGAAGAAGTCAGCGGGTAGCGCGATCAGGGCAGGCACATTTCGATGAGCCGCGGCCCGTCGGAGTGCGCGAGCGCGACGTCGAGCGCCTGGGACAGCGCCTGCACGGTATTCGTGCGCTCGGCCGGTACGCCGTAGCCGCGCGACAGCGCGAGCCAGTCGATCGGCGGATCGTCGAGCAGGGTCAGGCGGCTCGCGTGCGGCGTGTCGGCCGGCAGGCCGCCGCGTGCGAGCTCGGTCTGCAGGATGCCGTAGCGCCGGTTCGAGGCGATCAGCATGACGATCGGCAGACGCTCGCGCGCCATCGTCCACAATGACTGGATCGTGTACTGCGCGCTGCCGTCGGACTGCAGCGCGAACACGCGGCGCTCAGGGCACGCGACGGCGGCGCCGAGCGCCACCGGCAAGCCCTGGCCGATCGCGCCGCCCGTGTTCGTGAGGATCGTGTGACGGCGCGCGCGCGCCGACGCGGTCACGAACGGATAACCGCACGTGCCGCCCTCGATCGACACGATCGCGTCGTCGGGCAGCGCATTCGCCAGCACGCGGCCGACGGTCTGCGGCGTCAGCGGCCCGTCCTCCACGCGCCAGCGTTCGATAGGCACCCCATCGTCGTTCGTTGCCGCGCCGATGCGATCGGCCAGCGCCTCCAGCGCGTCGTCCGCCGCATCGCCTGGTGTTGCCAGCGTCACGATGTCCTCGGGCCGCGCGAGTTCGCCCGGAATGCCCTCGTAGCCGAAGTAGGTGACGGGCGCGAGCGCGCCGGCGAGCACCACGCGCCGGCCGGCCAGCGCAGCGAGCGCCGGTTCGGGGAAATAAGGCAGGCGGTCGATGTCCGGCAGACCGCCGCCGCGCTCCGCCCGCGCAGGAAAAGTCTCGCTGAAGCAGGTCGCACCGGTGGCCGCCGCGATGCGCGCTGCCGCCCGCTGCCCACGCGCCGACAGCGCGCGGGAGCCCATCAGCAGGACAGCGCGATGACCGCTGAGCAGCAGGTCGGCCACCTGTTCGACCCGAGCGGCATCGAACGTCACCGCAGCCGGGCGCACGATGGCGGGCCACGCCGCACTGCGCACCCGGACCGATTGGAGATCGACTGGAAGCACGAGCGTCGCGACGCCACGCCGCGTGCCCATCGCGGCGGAAATCGCGTCGGCCGTGTCCGTCGCGAGATCGGCGTCGCGCGCCACGCTGCGATACCACACCGACACCGGACGGGCGAGCGATTCGATGTCCGACGTCAGCGGTGCGTCGTACTTCAGATGCTCGCGCGTGTGATCGCCGACGATGTTCAGGATCGGCGTGCGGGCGCGGCGCGCATTGTGCAGGTTGGCAATGCCGTTCGCGTGGCCGGGGCCGAGATGCAGCAGCGTCATCGCGGGCTTGCCGGTCATGCGGCCATAGCCGTCCGCGGCGCCCGTGCACACGCCCTCGAACAGCCCAAGGATCGAGCGCACGCCCGCCACGGTGTCGAGCGCACCGACGAACGGCATCTCGGTCGTGCCTGGATTGGCAAAACAGACGTCGACACCGGCGTCGCGCGCCGTGGTGAGCACGACGCTCGCCCCGCTTCTTGCTTCGGTATCGCTGCCCAACTGTGGGATGTTCATGCGGCTGCTCGACGGGTTTGGCTAAGGTGTTTTTACTGTAATCCCTAATTACGGGATTTGTCAAACACAACCACGCCCTTCCTCGTCAGAAGAAGAACGGGAAATTCCCGAACATTTCCGGATTTCGCGGGGATACATCCTACTGAAAAGACAACGCAATATTTTGCATTTACCACAATTCGGGATTTGACCAAAAAAATGGAGAGGGTATGCGGCAAGTCGGCGCCCGTGCCGCGCACCGCGACAAACCTGCTCGAGAGCGCCGACGGTCAGGGCCAGTACGCGCTGGACTCGCTCGGGTTCGGCACGAATTCGAAAGCGCTCGTGGGCTGTCCAGGGATCGCTTTTGTCAGTCGGTCAAGAATCGCCCGAAGGGCGTGACGACGAGCCGGCTGCAGTCGGCGCTGAGCCCGCGACTCTGGATCGTGTACCGCGTGAACCGCGGCGCACTCGATTCAGACAATGGAAGCGGCTACGAAGCCGATGTGAAATGGACCGGCACGCGGTAGCTCGCGACCGTGGTGACAGATGCCACCGACCGTCGTGCCGACCAGCCGGTTGGTGCGCAGGCCGGCCGCATTACGGGAGTTCATCCGCTCCTGCAACTGCCGCGACGACCAGCGCTCCAGGCGACAGAGTTCGATGTAGAAGTCGCGCTTGAGCGGGTCGTCGACGTACATCAACATCCTCAGATGGGTCCAGCTCAATTCTCTCCGCAGGGCGGAGAGAATTCAGCCACCGGCCCGCCGAGGCCCTCGCCTGTCACCGCGCTAAATGTGCGCGCGCAATTGAGCTTCGGCACCGCCAGAGACAAAGCCGCCCCTCCAGTCGCCCCGCCCAGATCGAAGAACCTCCAGGCCCGCGAGCGACGCAATGCCCAATGAACCCGCCCACCGACACGTCGTCGCCCGCGCCAGAATTACAGGGGCGCCGAGACGGTGGCGGCAGCGTTTTTCGATCGCCACGGCGGGGGCGCTCAATGCCCTTCGGACACGATGCCTCGCACGCGGAGGCTCCGCCTAAGTCCCGAAATGAAGGAGAACCTGGCCCTTACTATGTTCCCCTTCATTCCGCCGGATCCTGCCTCGAAATGGACCACTTCGGCGGAGCGCACCGCGCCCGTCTTTCACTGCACAACCGCACACGTCCTAACTCGCCCCCTGAAGTTTCTACGAAAAAGCTGCCAAACTTCCGCGTCCACACGCGCACCACACGTCGGTCGCGCTAGCTTGCAAACTCATCCGTCTATCAACGCGCATCGCACGTTCGGCGTGATGCATGACCGCAGTCAAACAACGCTCGTGTCCCTGTCCGATTCGACCGGCCAGCCAAACTCCGGATTCGCCGCGCCTCTCGACGAACACTAAAAAGACACTAAAAATCGCGGCACGAACAGGTGCCCGGTAAACATCGGCAGGTCCCTCTGTCGAAGGCCCTTGCCAGCCGGGGCTTCGACAGATTCCAGCGCCCCAACCCAACACCCCAGACTTCACGATTCATTTAACTTTGAATCGTGGCTGTGCTGTCAGCCAATGCCCGTAAGGCTTTCCGTTCCGCCCCCTTAAAACGAAACTCGCGTCAGCTCGCCCTGGACCGGCCAGCCTTTCGTAGACATCTTCGAGCCATAATTTATGGCAACCGAGGAGGTCAGGATGAGCGGCAAGCGGTACACGGATGAGTTCAAGATCGAGGCAGTCAAACAGGTAACCGAACGGGGTCATTCGGTGGCGGATGTGGCGCAGCGGCTGGGCATCACGACCCACAGCCTTTACGCCTGGAAACTGAAGTTCGGCAGGCCCGACGTCGTGCGGCAAGCGGAGCTGGATCAGAGCGCCGAGGTTCGGCGACTGAAGGCCGAGCTCAAACGCGTGACCGAGGAGCGCGACATTCTAAAAAAAGCCGCCGCGTACTTTGCAAAGGGATAGCGGCAAGGTACGCGTTCATGCGAGCCCATCTCGGCGAGTTCCGCCTGCACTCGATGTGCCGGGTCCTTGGCGTGCATCGTAGCGGCTATTACGTCTGGCAGCGGCAGACAGTCGGGGCCCGCAAGCGTGAGGATGAGCGATTGCTCGGTCTGATCAAGCATGCGTGGCTGGCCAGCGGCGGCGTCTATGGCTACCGCAAGGTCACGATGGATTTGCGTGAATCGGGCGAAACGTGCAGCCGTCACCGCGTCCATCGCCTCATGAGAGGCGAAGGTCTGCGGGCAGAAGTGGGCTATGGCAGCAAGCCCCGCTATCGGGGTGGTCCGGTCGGCGTAATCGCCAACGTGTTGAACCGTGAGTTCGCGCCAACCGCACCGAACCGGGTCTGGGTAACGGACATCACGTACATCCGGACCTACGAGGGCTGGCTGTATCTGGCGGCTGTTATGGATCTGTACTCGCGCCAGATCGTCGGTTGGGCTACGCGCTCGACGATGACCAGCGATCTGGTTTTACAGGCGCTGTTGGCTGCGGTTTGGAAACGCAAACCGGGACCCGGTGTCATGGTGCATTCCGACCAGGGTAGTCAATTCACGAGCGATGACTGGCAGTCGTTCCTGAAGGCACACCATATGGTGCCAAGCATGAGTCGGCGCGGTAATTGCCACGACAATGCCGTGGCCGAGAGCTTCTTCAGTGCCCTAAAGAAGGAGCGAATCAAGCGGCGCATCTATCCGAGTCGGGCGACCGCGACCTCGGACTTGTTCGATTACATCGAAATGTTTTATAACCCGGTTCGTCGGCATGGTTCCGCCGGCGATCTTTCACCGATTGAGTTCGAGCGGCGCTACGCGTTAAACGGCTCGTGAGTGTCTATGAAACTCTGGCCGGTCCA
>NZ_QOBB01000006.1:0-90289 GCF_024704855.1 Burkholderia sp. HAN2018
AACATGGAGGCCGCCGCCAGACGCCGCACGCCCCATCCACTGGAGATCGACATGACAACCGGCCTCGATATCGCCCAGCCCGCCTGGTTCTTCGACTTCGTGTCGCCGTTCTCCTACCTGCTCCTCGAACAGCACGACAAGTGGCCGGACGTGCCGTTCGAACCCGTCGCCGTGTCGCTGCCCGACCTGCAGCGGCACTGGGGGCAGCGCCCCAGCGCCGACGTGCCGGCCAAGCGCGTGTTCACGTACCGTCACGCGCTGTTCCGCGCCGAGCAGCTCGGCATCCGCTTCAAGATGCCGCCCGCGCACCCGTTCGAGTCCGACAAGGTGCTGCGCCTCGCGATCGCGCTGCGCGCCGACATCGCGACCGTGCTGGAGATGTTCCGCTTCATCTGGCGCGACGGCAACGATCCGTCGACGCCGGAAGGGTTCGCGGCATTGTGCGAGCGGGTCGGCGTCAGCCACGGCGACGAGCTGATCGAATTCGAGGAGACCGCCGCGCAACTGGCACGCAACAACGCCGACGCGATCGCGCTCGGGGTGTTCGGCGTGCCGACGTTCTGGATGAACCAGCAGCTGTTCTGGGGCGAGGATGCGCTGCCGATGGTGCTGTACTGCGCGCGCACGCCGAACTGGCTCGAATCGCGCGAGGTCAAGCGGATCAGCGCGCTGCCGAAGGGCCGCGCGTGATGGCCGGTATCACGCACGGCAACGCGCGATTACGGTAACGTTACGCGTCACCCGAATCACCCCCACCGATGGAAGACGACGACCGTACCGCCTCGCTCGATATCTGGCTCGTGCGTGTGCTGCGCACGCTGCTGCTCGAGCGCAGCGTCACGCAGGCCGCGCTGCGGCTGAACCAGACCCAGCCCGCGATCAGCACCGCGCTGCGCAAGCTGCGCGAGACGCTGAACGACCCGATCCTCGTGCGCGGCAAATCCGGCATGGTGCCGACCGAATACGGCGCGTCGCTGCTCGAGGCCGCGCAGCGCGCGCTGCGCGAGGTCGATTTCATCGCGACGCCGCACGGCGACTTCGATCCGTCGTCCGCACGGCGCACGTTCCGCGTCGCCGCGCCGGATTACCTGAACGATTTCTTCATGCCGACGCTGATCGAGCGCTTTCGCGACGCGGCGCCGCATGCGCACCTGGAAATCGATTCGCTGAATCCCGCGCTCGATCACGCGGGCGCGCTCGAATCCGGCGCGCTCGATCTCGTGATCGGCAACTGGCCGAAGCCCGACCCGCAGTTCGCACGCCAGGACCTGTTCTCCGACACGATCGTGTGCCTGATGCGCGATGCGCACCCGCTCGCGCGCGGGCCGCTCACGCGCGAAGCGTACGCGTCGGCCGCGCACGTCGCGCCGACGCCGTACACCGGCGACAAGCGCAACGCGATCGAGATCGGCCTTGCCCGCGCGCACCTCACGCGGCGCATCGTGACGACGCTTCCGTACTTCGGGATCGTGCCGCAGGTGCTGCTGCAATCGGACCTGATCTTCACGACGACGCGCCGCTTCGCGACGCATTACGCGCAGTTGCTGCCGCTCGTCGTCGTCACGCCGCCGGTGCCGTTTCCGCGCATCAAGAGCTACCTGCTCACGCATCCGCAACCCGACCGGCCGACCGACATCGCGTGGCTGTGCGCGCTGATGCAGAGCGTGTCCGACGAGCTGACGGTCGCCCGCGGCCGCAAGCGCTGAGCCGCAAGCGTCGCAGCCGCAGCGCGGCCGCTCAGGCCATTCAACCGTTCAGGCCGTACAGAAGGTTTCCTGCAGATGGGCCCAGCGCACGACGCCCGCCGCGTCGCGTTCGAACACGGCGGTCGCGCGGCGCGCGGGCAGCTCGCCCGAGGCCGCGTGCTGCGCTTCGAGATAGGTAAGCGTCGCATGCGACGCGTCGGCGGCGAGCACGCGGATGTCCGACAGCGTGATGCGCAGCCCCGGCTTCGCGCCGGCGAGCTTCGCGAACAGCGCGCGCGTACCGTCGTGGTCGACCTCGCGGCCGTCGGTCAGGATCATCGTGAAATCGGCGGAGAACGAAGCGAGCAGCGCGTCGAGCGCCCCGGGCGCGGTATCGACGCCGGACAGCCAGCGCTCGATGGCGACGAGGCTCGCATCGAGCGTGTCGAGATAAACCTGGTGATCGGACATGGTGCGTGCACGGTAAGGCGCGGCCCGGTGCCGCGCGTCGTCGTGCAGTGTATGCAAAAACGCGCGGCCATGCGCTGGCCGCGCGGTGCTACCGCGCGCAGGACACGTCGTCGCGCGCACGCCCCGCCGCGGCGGCCTTCACGTCCGCCACCGGCATGCCCGAGCGCGCCTGCAGCAGCTCCGCGCACACGGCCACCGCGATCGCGCCCGGCGTCTTGTCGACGATGCCCGCGACGCCGATCGGGCACACCATCTCGACGAGCCGCGCCGGATCGACGCCGCGCGCGGCAAGGCGGCGCTCGAACTTCACGCGCTTGGTGCGCGAGCCGATCATCCCGAAGTACGCATAGTCGCGCCGCCGCATGATCTGCGCGGCGAGCGAGAAGTCGAGCGCGTGGTTGTGCGTCATCACGAGGAAATATGCGCCGGGCGGCGCCGCGTCGACGACGGCCTCCGGCGTGTCGGTCGGCTCCGGCTGCACGTTCGGCGGACATTCGTCCGGGAACAGCTCGTCGCGCGTGTCGACCCACTGCACGACGCACGGCAGCGCGCCGAGCAGCGTGACGAGCGCGTGACCGACGTGCCCGGCGCCGAACAGCACGATGTGCATCGGCGCCGGCGTGCCGCTCGCGCGGTTGCGCTGGCCGGTGCCCTGCGCGAACGCCGGGGGCGGCGCGGTGCGAAGCGAGCGTGCGGCGCCGTTCATGTCAGCCTCCGCCGGGCCGCCCCAGGGAGGCTGACCGCCCCCATCGGAAGCAGCGAACGAAGCGAGCGTGGGAGCCGTTTCATCTCAGCCTGCCTGACCGGCGCGCGCCGCACGCACCGCGCTGACCGCGCGCAGGATCGACTCGCCGGTGGCCGGCGCGTCGAGCGGCGGGTTCACCTGGTAGTCGCCGACCGCGGCCACCGCGTCGCGCACCGCGAAGAACACCGAGAACGGCAGCAGCAGCGGCGGCTCGCCGACGGCCTTCGAGCGGTGGATGCTGTCCTCGACGTTGCGGTTCTTGAACAGCTGCACGTTGAACTCGGGCGGCGTGTCGTTCACCGTCGGGATCTTGTACGTCGACGGCGCATGCGTCATCAGCTTGCCGCCCTTGTTCCACCACAGCTCCTCGGTCGTCAGCCAGCCCATCCCCTGGATGAACGCGCCTTCGACCTGGCCGATGTCGAGCGCCGGGTTCAGCGATGCGCCCACGTCGTGCAGCGCATCGACGCGCAGCGTGCGCATCTCGCCCGTCAGCGTGTCGATCACGACTTCCGACACGGCCGCGCCGTACGAGTAGTAGTAGAACGGCCGGCCCTGCAGCTTCGACTGATCCCAGTACAGCTTCGGCGTCGCGTAGAAGCCGTCGGACCACAGCTGCACGCGCGCGAGGTACGCCTTCGCGACCACGTCGCCGAACGGCACGCCGTTGCCGCCGACCCACACGAAGTCGTTGCCGAACTTCACGTCGGCCGCATCGACCTTGCCGTCGCCGAACTGCTTCGCCGCGAACACCGCGAGCCGCTCGCGCAGCTGGCGCGCCGCATCCTGCGCGGCCTTGCCGTTCAGGTCCGAGCCCGTGGAGGCGGCCGTCGCGGACGTGTTCGCGACCTTGCTGGTGTCGGTCGCCGTCACGCGGACCCGGCCGAAGCGGATGCCGAGCTCGTGCGCGACGACCTGCGCGACCTTCGTGTTGAGCCCCTGCCCCATCTCCGTGCCGCCGTGGTTCACGAGCACCGAGCCGTCGGTATAGATGTGCACCAGCGCGCCGGCCTGGTTGAAGTGCGTGACGTTGAACGCGATACCGAACTTCACCGGCGTGAGCGCGATGCCCTTCTTCAGCACCGTGTTGCGCGCGTTGAATTCGCGCACGCCCGCGCGCCGCGCGCGGTAGTCGCTCGTCGCCTCGAGTTCGCCGAGCAGTTCCTGCAGCACGTTGTCCTCGACCGTCTGCCCGTACGGCGTCACGTTGCGTTCGGTCTTGCCGTAAAGGTTCGCGTAGCGCACGTCGAGCGGATCGCGGTCGAGCGAACGCGCGATGTCGTCGAGGATGTACTCGATCGCGAACGCGCCCTGCGGGCCGCCGAAGCCGCGGAACGCGGTGTTCGACTGCGTGTTGGTCTTGCCGCAGTAACCGGCGATGTTCACGTCGCCGAGCCAGTACGCGTTGTCGAAATGGCATACCGCGCGCGTCATCACCGGGCCCGACAGGTCGGCCGAGAAGCCGCAGCGCGACGTCATGTCGAGCGCGACGCCATCGATGCGGCCGTCGTCGTCGTAGCCGACGTCGAAGCGGTAATGGAAGTCGTGGCGCTTGCCGGTGATCATCATGTCGTCGTCGCGATCCGGACGCAGCTTCACCGGGCACAGCAGCTTCCACGCGGCGAGCGCCGCGCAGCACGCGAACAGGCCCGACTGCGATTCCTTGCCGCCGAACCCGCCGCCCATCCGGCGGCACTCGACGAGCACGTTGTGCGACGCGACGCCGAGCACGTGCGCGACGAGGTGCTGCATCTCGCTCGGGTGCTGCGTCGAGCAGTACACGTGCATCCCGTCGTCGTCCTTCGGCACCGCGTACGCGATCTGCCCTTCGAGGTAGAACTGCTCCTGGCCGCCGAGCAGCATTTCGCCCGACTCGCGGTGCGGCGCGACGGCGAGCCGTGCGGCCGCGTCGCCGCGCGCGAGCTTCAGCGGTGGGATCACGTAGGTTTCGGCCGCGCGCGCTTCCTGCGCGGTGAGAATCGCCGGCAACTCCTCGTAGTCGACCTGTGCGCGGCGCGCGGCGAGCCGCGCGGTTTCGTGCGACGTCGCGACGACGATGAACATCGGCTGGCCGACGAACTGCACGATGCCCTTCGCGAGCACCGGGTCGTCGTGGATGATCGGGCCGCAATCGTTGACGCCCGGGATGTCGTCGGCCGTGAACACGGCGACCACACCCGGCGTCGCGCGCACCGCGTCGAAGTTCATCGACACGATCTTCGCGTGCGGCTTCGCCGACAGGCCGAGCGCCGCGTGCAGCGTGCCCGCGACGATCGGGATGTCGTCGGTGTAGGTGGCACGTCCGCTGACGTGCAGGTGCGCGGATTCGTGCGCGCGCGAGACGTGGACCTGCGCGGCGTCGGCTTGCGGATCGAGGGTGTTCAGGAACGGTTCTGCTTGCTGGTTCATGTTCGGGGTTCTCCGTCTTCAGACGCGCGCCGCGTCGGTGCCGGTTTCTGCGGCCACTTCACGCACATTCAGGGCTTGCGGCGGCAGCGGGTCGTGCGGGCGCGTCTCCAGCCAGAATCGGTACATCAGGTTCTTCGCGGTATCGAGGCGATACGTGCTCGTCGCGCGCATGTCGGACAGCGGCTGGTAGTCGCGCTCGAGCGCCTGCATCGCGGCCTGCGCGGTGGCTTCGTGCCATTGCGCGCCGTCGAGCAGGCTTTCCGTGTGCGTCGCGCGCTTCGGCGTCGCGGCCATCCCGCCGAACGCGATGCGCGGCTCGCGGATCGTGTCGCCGTCCGCGATGAACGCGAACGCCGCGCACACGGCCGAGATGTCGGAGTCGAACCGCTTCGACAGCTTGTACGTGCGGAACTGCAGCTTCGCGCGCGCGCCGGTGCGGGTCGGCACCTTCAGGCCGACGACGAATTCGTGCGGTGCCATGTCCTTCTGCTGGTAGCCCGTGTACAGCGCCTCGAGCGGCAGCTCGCGCACCGTGTCGCCGCCGCGCAGCACCACGCGCGCGCCGAGCGCGATCAGGCCCGGCATCGAATCGCCGATCGGCGAGCCGTTCGCGACGTTGCCGCCGATCGTGCCGGCGTTGCGGATCGGCAGCGACGCGAAGCGCTTCCACATTTCGGTCAGCTCCGGATACGTGCCGGCCAGCGCCGCATACCCGTTCTCGACCGTCACGCCCGCACCGATCTCGATCCAGTCGTCGCCGTGCACGACGCGCTGCAATTCGGCGATCTGGCCGACGTAGATCAGGTCGTCGAGCCGGCGCATCTGCTTCGTGACCCACAAGCCGATGTCGGTGCTGCCCGCCAGAATGCGCGCGTCGGGCCGCTCGACCTTCAGCGCGGCCAGCGCATCGAGCGTGCGCGGCGCCGCGAAGCGCGCGCCGTCGAGCGTCGTGTAGTCGAACGTGTCGTCGCGCTTGAGCGACGCGAGCGTGCGGGCCAGCGCGGCCGTGTCGACCGGTGCCGACGGCGCCGGCCCATCGAACATCTGCACGGCTGCGTCGACGATCGGCCGGTAGCCGGTGCAGCGGCACAGGTTGCCGGTCAGCGCATCGGCGATCTCGGTGCGCGTCGGTACGTCCTTCGCCTTCGCGCACGCGCTGCCGCAACCTTCGTGGCCGTGCTTCTCGTACAGTGCCCACATCGACATCACGAAGCCCGGCGTGCAGAACCCGCATTGCGAACCGTGGCAGTCGACCATCGCCTGCTGCACCGGATGCAGCGCGCCGTCCGGCTGACGCAGGTCCTCGACCGTCAGCAGCGCCTTGCCGTCGAGCGTCGGCAGGAACTGGATGCATGCGTTGACGGCCTTGAACTCGACCGCGCCGGTGTCGGTCAGCTCGCCGACGACGACCGTGCATGCGCCGCAGTCGCCTTCCGCGCAGCCTTCCTTGGTGCCGGTGCAATGCGCGTCCTCGCGCAGGTATTGCAGCACGGTGCGGGTGACGTCCGCGCCGCTGACTTCGCGAATCGCGTGACGATGGTAGAAGCGGATCGGCTCACTCATGTCTCGAGGGTTCTTCAAATGGGGGGCAAGGCGGCCTGCGCAGTGCGCTCGACCGACGTTTTTCTGACAGTTTGCACGCTATCACCATCAAATTTCGCAACCCATAGCCCATCACGCATGGGGCCCATATAACTGCCGCGATATGAACGCCGGGGAACGCCGGGGCCGCCCGCCGCCCTTTCCGCACGGTGCCCTGCCCCCGCTCCCGACGCCTTCGACACCGTCCGCCATCGTCAAAAACGGGGCGCGATTAACTAAATGGTACCTGCGTGAAAACCGGTTCCATGGGAAAATCCCGATTCCCTTTTTCGCCGTCTTCCGTTCGCTTCGTTCATTCGTTCCGACCCCATGTCAACCGATTCCGCCACACCGCCGCGCAGCGGGTTCGCGGTCACGCTGCAAATCGTGTCCGTCGTCTGCTTCACGTTCATCTGCTACCTGACCATCGGCCTGCCGCTCGCGGTGCTGCCGGGCTTCGTCCATGACGACCTCGGTTTTTCCGCGATCGTCGCGGGCGGCGCGATCAGCGTCCAGTATTTCGCGACGCTCGCATCGCGGCCGCTCGCCGGGCGCTTCGCCGATACGCTCGGGCCGAAGCAGACGGTGCTGCGCGGGCTGGTCGGCTGCGGGGTGTCGGGCGTGCTGCTGCTCGTCGCGCTGCTGCTCGCGCACTGGCCGGTCGCGAGCCTCGTGCTGCTGGTCGCGAGCCGGCTCGTGCTCGGCGTCGGCGAGAGCCTGTGCGGCACCGGCGCGATCCTGTGGGGCATCGGCCGGGTCGGCGTCACGCACAACGCGAAGGTCATCTCTTGGAACGGAATCGCCACCTACGGCGCACTCGCGCTCGGCGCGCCGGTCGGCGTCGCGATCGCGCATACGCTGAATCCGGCGCTGATCGGCGTGATCGTGATCGCGCTCGCCGCGACCGGCTTCTATCTCGCGCGCCTGATCGATTCCGTGCCGCTCGTGCACGGCGAGCGGATGTCGTATGCGAGCGTGTTCACGCGCGTGCTGCCGCACGGCCTCGGCCTCGCGCTCGGCTCGGCAGGCTTCGGCTCGATCGCCACCTTCGTCACGCTGTACTACGCGGCGCGCCACTGGCCGAACGCCGCACTGTCGCTGACCGTGTTCGGCACGCTGTTCATCGGCGCGCGCCTGCTGTTCGCGAACACGATCAAGACGTACGGCGGCTTCCGCGTCGCGATCGTGTCGTTCGCGTTCGAATGCTCGGGCCTCGTGCTGCTGTGGCTCGCGCCGGTGCCGCACGTCGCGCTCGTCGGCGCCGCGCTGACGGGCTTCGGCTTCGCGCTGATCTTCCCGGCACTCGGCGTCGAGGCCGTCGCGCTCGTGCCGCCCGCGAGCCGCGGCGCGGCGCTGTCCGCGTACTCGGTGTTCCTCGACCTGTCGCTCGGCATCACGGGCCCGCTCGCCGGCTATGTCGCGGGCGCGTTCGGTTATCCGCAGGTATTCCTGTTCGCGGCGGTGGCCGCCGCCGCGGGCGTCGCGCTGTCGATGGTGCTGTACCAGCGGCAGGCGCGGGTTGCGGAGAGCGGCGCGGCGGCATGAGCGCCCGGGCCGCGGGATACCGCGCGAGCCCTCGTTCCGACGGAAGGCCGCGCGGGGCCATTCGTCGGCGTCCGGCGAGACACGGCTTGACGTGACTTAACGCGGCAGTATGTTGAAGTCCCGCAGCACGCGGGCAGCGTCGACGTGGCGCCGGAACGGCACGGCGCGCTCGAGCATGAGCTTCGGTTCGGCACGATCGAAAAGCACGAGCGCTTCCGACGTGTTGAGATGGCGTGACATATACAGAAAACCGTCGACCCGGCGGCCATGCCCGTGCACGGCGAGCGACCATTGCTGCGGGATGTCGTACGGTACGACGGTCGACAGCGCGCCGTCGCCGCCAAGGTTTTTCAGCGGCAAGCCGTGCAGGACGGCCACCGTCAGCGGCGAGCCGGTAAACGACAGCACGAACCGCTCAAGCTCCGTCGTCACGAGCGGAAAGCCGCCAACGGCGAGATCGGCGACTTCGTCGTGCAGCACCGTCTCGGCGAACGCACAGTGCAGGTCGAAACCGAAATAGCTGGTGCCATACCGGCGCCGCTTGCGCGGGTCGTCGAAACGGTTGCCGCCCGACTTGCCGAAGTACGGCTCGCCCGTCTCGTACCGGGAAACGCGCACCAGCGCCGCCGGCGGAATCGTTCGCGTAACCAGCGTCGCATTCGCGAAGTGTTCGCTCGGCGGCCTCAACGTCAACCGCGCCTCCTAGCGTTCCGCGAACGCCGCCGCGGCACGCTCGACCTCGGCAAGCTTCCCCTGCGACAGCGCCTTCAGCGGCGTGACGTTGCCGAGGGACGCCTTGGGCGTCGTGAAGAATTGCCATTTGCTCCACCCCGGCAACCCGCCCAGGCATTGCGTCACCTTTCCGAGCGTCTTGCGATCGATATCGCCCGTCAGATAAAAGGCCGGGTAGTACTGCGCCGCCCCCACGTCGACCGCGAAGATGCGCCCCGACGCGACCGCCTTGCTGAGCGCCTGCCGTGTCATGCCGAGCCCCGCCCAGATCTCCGCGGCCGGCAGCAGCGCGCCCTTCGCGACGAGCGCCCGCCGTTCGGCCAACGCACGCTGCTCGAAATCGGCGGCCGCGGCATCCGCGCGGGCCACCGGCCTCGCAGGCGGTTTCCTGCGAACGGACGGTTGCCTGTCGCGGGTCGCGGCGGCAGCGATGCCGAACGTGATCGTGCCGGCCAGATCGATGACCTGGGCGATGCCGACCTTGAACAAGTGCCCCAGCTGTTCGTCCGACAGCCTGAGCAGCGCCCGGGCCCGATCGGGCCCGAGCATGGTCGCGGCGCCGACGGCGCTGCGCAGCGCCTCCTCGGTCTCGACATCGAGAACCGCAGCCGCGCCTTCAAGCGCATGAGCCTGCCTGACCATCGCTACCTCCTTGCACGACCGGAAGCTCGAGAGTAGGCTCGATTCGAAACCAAGTCAACCATGACAACCGAACTGACGACCGGGCAGGCGACATCGGGCAGCCCCCTCATCCGTCACGCCGTCCTCGGAAACAGCCTCCGCGTCAGGTCGAACGCAACCAGGTTGCCGGCCACCACCAGCAGCAGCCCGACCACCGCGAGCGGCGACCACTGGTAACCCTCGAACACCGTCGACACTGCCAGCGCGACGATCGGGAACAGCACCGTGCAGTACGCAGCACGCTCCGGCCCGATCCGGCCGACGAGGGTCAGATAGGCGGTGAAACCGATCACCGAGCCCGGCACGGCCAGGTAGACGAGCGCGCCGAGATAACGCGGGCTCGTGTCGAGCGTGAACGGCAAGCCGGCCGCTGCGCTGCCGACGGTCAGGATCGCCGCGCCGATCAGCATCGCCCAGCCGTTGGTCGCGAGCGGGTGCAGCCCCATCGACTGCATCCGGCTCGACAGCAGGTTGCCGGCCGAGAAGCACATCGTGCCCGCCAGCGCGATCGCGAGCCCCGTCCAGGTCGCGTGGTCGTCGAGATGGCCGGCCATCTGCTGCCAGAACAGGCATGCGATGCCGGTCAGGCCGAGCAGCGCGCCGGCGATCGCCGACGGCCGCAGCGGGCGGCCCATGAACAGCCGGCCGTTGATCGAATTCAACAGCGGCGCGGTCGAGAAGATCACCGCGACAAGGCCGCTCGGTACGACCTGTTCCGCGTAGTAGAAGCACAGGAAGTTCAGGCAGAACAGCGCGAAGCCCTGCGCCAGCAGGAAACGCCACGCTTCGCGCGGCGGGCGCACCGGCCGGCGCATCACGCGCAGCAGCGCGAACAGCACGGCGGCCGCGAGCCAGAAGCGCCAGGCGATCGACACGGGCGGCGGCACGGAGCCGAGCTGCCACTTGATCGCGATCCAGGTGGTGCCCCAGATCAGCACGGTGACGAAATAAAGCGACAGGTTCATGGCGGCAACGATCCAAAAAAGCGGGTGAAACGGGACTCCGACTATGCCGCCGCCCGGCGCGCGCCGATTGTCCGGAATTGCGGTCTTTTTCGGGCCGCCGCCCGCGGCGCCGCCCGCCCGCTTATACTCGGCCCATCATGAGCCTCACCCTTTCCGCGCCCCCCATCGACCACCCCGCCGCCCTGGCCGGCGGCGATCTGCCGTTCGGCCTGCAGTCGGTCTGCCGCACGCTCGCCGACGCGAACGCGACGCTCGAGCGCTTCGCGTGGCTCGGCGACCATCTCGCGATCGCCGAATGGACGCGGATCACCGACGAAAGCGAGACGATCTACGAGCAGCCGGGCCACCACACGCTGTCGTGCTACCTCGACGGCGGCTACCAGACGGAACGCCAACGCGTGCCGCGCTACGGCGCGCCGAGCCTGCTGTGCGCGCTGCCGGGCGACCACGAATCGCGCTGGTGGGTGCGCGGCGAGATGCACTTCATCCACCTGTATTTCCTGCCCGAGCACTTCACGCAGCGCGCGATCCGCGAACTCGACCGCGAGCCGCGCGAGCTGAAGCTCGCCGACCGCACTTACTTCGAGGATGCGCGCGTCGCCTCCCTGCTGCGCTCGCTCGCGCTGGACGGCTGGGACGATGCCGACGAGCGGCTGCGCGTGAACGAGACCGCGCACGAGGTGCTGAGCCTGCTGCTGCGCGGGCAGAGCACGACCCGCACCGACACGTCGTTCCGCGGCGGGCTCGCGCCGGCCGTGCGGCGCCGTGTGCGCGACTACATCGACACGTACCTGACGCAACCGCTGACGCTCGGCGAACTCGCCGACGTCGCCGCGCTGTCCGAGTACCACTTCTCGCGGATGTTCCGGTTGTCGTTCGGCCGGGCGCCGCACGCGTGGGTGGCCGAGCAACGGCTGGCGCGGGCGCGCGAGCTGTTGCGCACGACGTCGCTGCCGCTCGCACAGATCGCGGCCGACTGCGGCTATGCGAACGCCGGCCACTTCAGCCATCGCTTCCGCGACGCTCACGGTACGACGCCGATTACCTACCGGCGTGCGATGCAGGGCCGCTGAGCGCGGCCCCGGCGCGGCTTACGCGCCGCGTCGCGACAGTTCCTGTTCGAGCGCCGCGACGCCGGCCGGCAGGTCGACCGGCACCTTCAGGTCGACCATCGTGCGGCCGAACGCATGCAGCGTACGGAACAGGTTGTGCTCACGGCACTGCTCGCCCATCTGTCCGATCCGCACGATCGGCAACCCGAACGAGCCCGAGATCTCGACCTGGTACTGCTTCGAGATGTGGCCGCAGACCATCCCCGGCGTCAGCCCTTCCGGCGTCTCGATCCCGACAACCGAGTTCAGCCGGCAATCCTTCGGCGCATAGAGCTTGAGCCCCATCGACTCGACGCCCGCCTGCAGCGCGAGCGAGCAGCGCAGGTGGCGCGCGAAGCGGCTTTCGAGCGTCTCCGCGCAGACGAGCCGCAGCGCTTCGTGCAGCGCGAGCACGCCCGACACGGGCGCCGTGTAGTGATAGCCCGCGTTGTGCCAGAAATTCTCCGCGAGCGCCATGTCGAGGCACCAGTGCGCGTTCGGTTCGGGGCGCTGCTTCATCCGGTTCCACGCGGCGTCGGAGAACGCGATCAGCGACACGCCCGGGATCGACGACAGCCCTTTCTGGCCGCCGGTGATCACCGCGTCGATGCCCCACGCGTCCATCTCGAGCGGCATCGTCGACAGCGTGCACACCGCGTCGACCACGACCAGCGCACCGGCCGCCTTCGCGAGCGCCGCGATGTCGCGCAGGTCGCGGTTCCACACGGTGTTCGACGTCTCGCCCTGCACGATCGTGACGATCTCGGGCCGCTCGCGCGCGATCGCGTCCGCGATCTCGTCGAGGCTCGCGACCGCGCGATCGGCCACTTCGAGCGTCGCGACGTCGGCGCCGACGCGCGTGGCCATCTCGGCCATCCGCGCGCTGAAGAAGCCATTGCGGATCGACAGCACGCGGGTACCGCGCCACGCGAGGTTCGAGATCGCCATTTCCATCGCGGCCGAACCGGGGCCCGCGACGCCGAGCACCCACTTCGTGCGGGTCTGGAACACGTAGCGCGCCATCTCCTTCACCTGCTCGATGATCTTCGCCATCGTCGCGCCGAGGTGGTTGATCACGATCGTGTTCGCCTTCGCGACGGCGGCCGGGATCGGAACCGGGCCGGCCCCCATCATCAGCAGCGGTTCTTCGGGCAGGATCGCGTCGAGCGGCACGACGACGGGACAGGGAATCGGCGAGTAATCGATGGACATGGCAGGTAAAAGGTGAGGAAAGGAAGTGCACGGACGCCCGCCGCGCAGCATGGCGAACTGATCGATCATTCCGTGTTCCGCCGCCTCGCGCAAGAGGCACGCACGGCCGGACAGCGCAACGCTGGCCCGGTCGCCGGACCGGGCCAGCCAGCCGTGCGCGTGCCGCACGCCAGCCATTCGAAATGAGAAACGATTGCGGGCCGGGTTGTGAAACGGTTCCATTCGTACGCCAGGCGCTCGATTTTCTCCGTCAATAACACAACGAATCGTCGAAACCGCCGGTTCAACGCGACTTCTGTATCAAAAAAATAGACCGAATCCGCCCTAAAAATCGCCTCACGGAATCCTGCACGCAAAACAGACGTGCGGCCCCAAAAAACATCCATTACTTCTGCATGTATTGGGGCACGCTTTCCATCAATACCGGAACAAGCGTGCCAGAATAGCCATCAACCCATTGATTAACATAGGAAATACTCGAACAACCGCGCTTACTCTAATACCCTGCCGTCTTTGAACGGCAGGCATCGATACAGCACCGCGTTTAACGCGTTACTCCCTATTTCGATTTTCCGCAACCCGCCCCTTTTCTCAGGTTGACGGATATCGCTTCTGTATTGAACAATCGTCTGCGGAATCGAAAAAAACGATTTTTCGATACGAAGGAAAACTGGGTGCCGCGCGATACGCTTTCGAGGTTGCGCGGCGAAAAGCATCAACCATAATCAATCAACCGGGCCAGAAATACGCAAGCCATGAACCAGATTCAGACCATGCGTGTATTCGTCTGCGTCGCCGAGCAGCAGAGCTTCCGGCGCGCGGCGCACCATCTCGGCGTGTCCAATGCACTCGTCACGCGTTCGATCGCGATGCTCGAGGGCCACCTGAACACACGGCTGATCCACCGCACCACGCGCAACCTGTCGCTTACCGAGGCCGGCGTGCGCTACCTCGACGGGTGCCGTGCGCTGCTCGAGGAATTCGACCACCTCGAATCGTCCGTCGCGCATGCCGTGCGCGAACCGGCCGGCACGCTGCGCGTCGTCGCGTCGGGCCTGCTGTCGCCGCTTGCACTGACGCCGCTCGTCAGCAGCTTCCGGCACCGCTACCCCGAGTTGCGCGTGCAGCTGACCGTCTCCGAGGGGCCGCTCGACGTGCTCGATTCGGGTTACGACGTCGGCATCGTCACGGGCAACCGGCTCGACGGCAACCCGACGCTGATCGGCCACGCGCTCGCGCCGAACCCGTTCGTCGCGTGCGCGGCACCGGCCTATCTCGAGCGACGCGGCGAGCCGCGCTTGCCCGACGACCTGCCGGGCCACGACTGGGTCACGCTCGCATCGCACCAGCATGCGCCCGCGTGGCAACTGGTCGGCCACGACGGCATCGCGCATTCCGTCACGGTGCGCCCGACCTGCACGGTCAACCAGCTCGCGCTCGTCCAGGCGGCCGCCGTGGCCGGCGCCGGCATCGCGGTGCTGCCCGAGCCGTGCGTCGCCGACGCGCTCGCGAGCGGCACGCTCGTGCGGTTGATGGCCGGCTACCGGATCGACGATCCCGACACGCAGCTGTCGCTCGTCTACCCGAACCGCCAGTACGTACCGGCCCGCACGCGCAGCTTCGTCGAGCACGCGCTCGACCACTTCAGTGCGCAGCCGGCCCGCGAACGAACCGACTACGGCTTCCTGCGGCCGCCGCGCGGGCCCGACCGCTCCGACATCGTCACGGGCCTGCAGTAAACTGCGCGCGTCAGCCTTCGGAGGTGCAGCGTGCGCGTGATCCTGTTCAGCAGCCGGCAGTACGACGACGATTCGTTCGCTGCCGCCAACCGGCAGTTCGGCTATCGGCTGCACTTCCAGCCGTCGCACCTCGACGCGGAAACCGCGATCCTCGCGCACGGTTATGAGGTCGTCTGCCCGTTCGTCAACGACACCGTCGACGCGGCCGTGCTCGCACGGCTGGCCGACGGCGGCACGCGCCTGATCGCGCTGCGCTCGGCGGGCTTCAACCATGTCGACCTGGCCGCCGCCGAGCGGCTCGGCATCACGGTCGTGCGCGTGCCCGCCTATTCGCCGCACGCGGTGGCCGAGCACGCGGTCGCGCTGATCCTCGCGCTCAACCGCCGCCTGCCGCGCGCGGTCGCGCGCACCCGCGAAGGCGACTTCTCGCTGAACGGCCTGCTCGGCTTCGACTTGCACGGCAAGACCGTCGGCGTGATCGGTACCGGCATCATCGGCAGCGTGTTCGCGAAGATCATGATGGGCTTCGGGATGCATGTGCTCGCGCATTCGGTGCCGCCGTACAACGACGAACTGATCGCGTTCGGCGCGCGTTATGTCGAGCTCGACGAGCTGCTGCACCACGCCGACATCGTCAGCCTGCACTGCCCGCTGCTGCCGTCGACGCACCACCTGATCAACGAACGGACGCTCGCGCGGATGAAGCATGGCGCGATGCTGATCAACACCGGGCGCGGCGGCCTCGTCGATGCGCAGGCGCTGGTCGATGCGCTCAAGAGCGGCCAGCTCGGCCACCTCGGGCTCGACGTGTACGAAGAGGAAAGCGGGCTCTTCTTCGAGGATCACTCCGACCTGCCGCTGCAGGACGACGTGCTCGCCCGCCTGCTGACGTTCCCCAACGTGATCGTCACGTCCCACCAGGCGTTCTTCACGCGCGAAGCGCTGGCCGAGATCGCGCACACGACGCTGCTGAACATCGAGGCGTGGCATGCGGGCACGCCGCAGAACGTCGTGACCGCGAATCGCTGACAAACCGACGAAAACGGCTCATTTGACGGTTGCCGGCGCCACCGCAATCGTTTGCTTGTGGCCGTCGCCGCAAACGAAGCGCGTTTCATCAACAATTTCGCGCTTTGTTTCGACTGATGTAACGATTCCGGTGCGCCGTCTGCTATCGTTGCGCCGACGTTATCCCGCCCTTCCCGCTCATGCGTTTCGACGACTCCGACATCGCCGCCGTCTACCGCGCCATTTTCGAACGGCGCGACATGCGCCACTTCACGCCGGCGCCCGTCGATCCCGCCGTGCTCGCGCGCCTGCTGCGCGCGGCGCATCACGCGCCGAGCGTCGGCTTCATGCAGCCGTGGCGCTTCATTCGCATCACCGATCCCGCGCTGCGCACCGCGATCCACGCGCTGGTCGAGGCCGAGCGCCGCGCGACCGCCGACGCACTCGGCGAGCGCCAGGACGAATTCATGCGGCTGAAAGTCGAAGGCGTGCGCGAATGCGGCGAGTTGCTGATCGTCGCGCTCGCCGACGGCCGCGAGCGTCACGTGTTCGGCCGCCGCACGCTGCCGGAAATGGATCTCGCGTCCGCCGCGTGCGCGATCCAGAACATGTGGCTCGCGGCCCGCGCCGAAGGGCTCGGGATGGGCTGGGTCTCGCTGTTCGACGTCGACGCGCTGCGCGCGCTGCTGCGCATGCCCGACGGCGCGAAGCCGATCGCCGTGCTGTGCGTCGGGCACGTCGACGCGTTCTATGCGAAGCCGATGCTCGAGCAGGAGCGTTGGGCCGCACGGATGCCGATCGAAGCGTGCCTGTTCGAAAACGGCTGGGACGATCCGGCCCCGATCGATGCCGCCGGCGCGCCTTCGTCGCGCGCGGACGCGACAGCGGCCCCCGACTCGGCAAGCACACCCGGCGCATCGACCACGAGCGTCGACGGCTCCCCCGAACGCATCGCCTGACGTGTACGCGGTCGCCGGCATCGTCCCGGCACCGGCACATTCACCGCGGCAAGCCCTGTTGAATCCCACACTGTGGGCTTCACGCGCGCAGCCTCGTCGCACGCCGGCAACATCCGTTTTGGCCCCAAGCATAGGGGTTTTCACTGAAGTAGAATCGCGGCTGTCGTTCGCCTTCCCGTCCGCCCGTCCCGCGCATCCTGCGCCAGCCCGAGCGGCGGCTTTTCCCGAGCCCACCGCGATGCCCTTACCTCTTTTCGCCCTCGCCGTCGCCGCATTTGGAATCGGTACCACCGAATTCGTGATCATGGGGCTGCTGCCCAACGTCGCGCGCGATCTCGGCGTGACGATCCCGGCCGCCGGGATGCTCGTGTCGGGTTACGCGCTCGGCGTGACGATCGGTGCGCCGATCCTCGCGATCGTCACCGCGAAGATGCCGCGCAAGCGCGCGCTGATGGGCCTGATCGGATTGTTCATCGCGGGCAACCTGTTCTGCGCGATCGCACCGGGCTACGCGGTGCTGATGGCCGCGCGCGTCGTCACCGCGTTCTGCCACGGCGCGTTCTTCGGGATCGGCTCGGTGGTCGCGAGCAACCTCGTCGCGCCGAACCGCCGCGCACAGGCGATCGCCCTGATGTTCACCGGCCTCACGCTCGCGAACGTGCTCGGCGTGCCGCTCGGCACCGCGCTCGGCCAGGCATTCGGCTGGCGCGCGACGTTCTGGGCCGTCACCGGCATCGGCCTCGCCGCGGCCGCCGCGCTCGCGGTGTGCCTGCCGAGGAACCTCGCGATGCCCGACACCAGCATCACGCGCGAATTCAGCGTGCTGAAGCATCCGCAGGTGCTGATGGTGCTCGGCATCAGCGTGCTCGCGTCGGCAAGCCTGTTCAGCGTGTTCACGTACATCACGCCGATCCTCGAGGACGTGACGGGCTTCTCCCCGCGCCAGGTCACCTACGTGCTGCTGCTGTTCGGCCTCGGGCTGACGGTGGGCGGCACGCTCGGCGGCAAGCTCGCCGACTGGCGCCGGATGCCGTCGCTGATCGCGACGCTCGCGCTGATCGGCGTGGTTCTCGCGCTGTTCGCGGGCACGATGCACCTGCCGTTCGCCGCGCTCGCGACGATCTTCGTGTGGGGCATCCTCGCGTTCGCGATCGTGCCGCCGCTGCAGATCCTGATCGTCGACCGCGCAAGCGATGCGCCGAACCTCGCATCGACGCTGAACCAGGGCGCGTTCAACCTCGGCAACGCAACCGGCGCGTGGCTCGGCGGGATGGCGATCGGCTCCGGCGTGTCGCTCGTGAGCCTGCCGTGGGTCGGCGTCGCGATGGCCGTCGCCGCGCTGGCGCTCACGCTGTGGTCGGCGTCGCTCGAACGCCGCCCGGTGACCGTGCCGACCGAATACGTGTAACGCCGCCGCGCGCGCATTCGTTGCGCGCGCAACGCCAGCAACACCATCCGAACCTGATGGCCTTCATGGACCTTTCAAGGTCCGCGGTGTAGCATCCCGGCCGATGAAAGCCATTCTGAATCGCGATTTCCTCGCGCTGATCCTGAGCGTCGCGGTCGTCGGCCTCGGCACCGGCGCCACGCTGCCGCTCACCGCGCTCGCGCTGACCGAGGCCGGGCACGGCACCAACGTCGTCGGCATGCTGACCGCCGCGCAGGCCCTCGGCGGCCTCGCGATCGTCCCGTTCGTCACCGCGCTCGCACGCCACATCGGCTCGCGCCGCGCGATCGTCGTATCGGTCGTGCTGCTCGCGGCAGCCACGGCGCTGATGCAGTTCACGTCGAACCTGATCCTGTGGGGCGCGCTGCGCGTGCTGTGCGGCGCCGCGCTGATGCTGCTGTTCACGATCGGCGAGGCGTGGGTCAACCAGCTCGCCGACGATTCGACGCGCGGCCGCGTCGTCGCGATCTATGCGACCAATTTCACGCTGTTCCAGATGGCGGGGCCCGTGCTCGTGAGCCAGATCGCCGGTGCGACGAGCATCCGCTTCGCGCTGTGCGGCGCGCTGTTCCTGCTCGCGCTGCCGACGCTCGCGACGATCCGGCGCGCGCCGCTCGCCGGCGACGACGCGCATCACGAAGCGCACGGCCGCTGGCTCGACGTGCTGCCGCGCATGCCCGCGCTGATCATCGGCACCGGTTTCTTCGCCCTGTTCGATACGCTCGCGCTGTCGCTGCTGCCGCTCTACGCGATGGATCACGGCGTCGCGAGCGCCACGGCCGTGCTGCTCGCGTCGATCATGCTGTGCGGCGATACCGCGATGCAGTTTCCGATCGGCTGGCTCGCGGACAAGCTCGGCCGCGAACGCGTGCACCTCGGTGCGGGCTGGATCGTGCTGGCCGGCCTGCCGCTGCTGCCGCTCGTCATCGCGAACCCGTGGCTGTGCTGGCCGCTGCTGTTCGTGCTCGGCGCGGCGGCCGGCAGCATCTACACGCTGTCGCTCGTCGCGTGCGGCGAACGCTTCCGCGGCGCGGCGCTCGTCACCGCGAGTTCGCTCGTGTCGGCGTCGTGGAGCGCCGCGAGCTTCGGCGGCCCGCTGGTCGCCGGCGCGTTGATGGAGCAACTGGGCAGCAACGCGCTGGTCGGCGTGCTGGTCGTCTGTGTCGCCGCGTTCGTCGCGGCCGCGCTGTGGGAGCGCCGCGCCGCGTTGCAGCGCGCGGTCTGATATCGGTGCTGTCGATGTCGCAGACGCAAACGCAAACATTGACGCTCGCACTCGGCGCCCCACACGGACGCACACGCGCCGCCCCCGGCCTGCCAAACGAAAACGGCCCGCGCAATGCGGGCCGCCCTGTCCTTCCGGACGACTTGTTGCGTGTCGCGCCGCGCCCCGTCACGCGCTCCGCGCGGGCAGGATCTTGCCGGCACACGTGCCGAAGCCGACGCGATAGCCGTCGCCCTGGCACCATCCGGCGAGCGTGAGCTCGTCGCCGTCCTCGATGAACGCGCGACTGCCGCCGCCGTTCAGCGCAACCGGCTCCTTGCCGTTCCACGTCAGCTCGAGCAGGCTGCCGAACGAATCCTTCGTCGGCCCGCTGATCGTGCCCGAACCCATCAGGTCGCCCACGCGCGTGTTGCAGCCGGCCACCGTGTGATGCGCGAGCTGCTGCGCCATCGTCCAGTACATGTGCCTGAAATTCGTGCGGCAGATCGACGTCGCCTCCGCCGCCCCTTCCGCGCGCAGCGTCACTTCGAGCGCGATGTCGAACGCATGCTTGCCCGCATGCCGCAGATACGCGAGCGGCTGCGGCGACTGCTCGGGCTGCGCGACGCGGAACGGTTCGAGCGCATCGAGCGTGACGATCCACGGCGAGATCGTCGTCGCGAAGGTCTTCGCGTTGAACGGGCCGAGCGGCACGTATTCCCACTGCTGGATGTCGCGCGCGCTCCAGTCGTTCAGCAGCACCATCCCGAAGATATGTGCTTCCGCGTCCTCACACGCGATCGGCTCGCCGAGCGCATTGCCGCGGCCGACGATGAAGCCGGTCTCCAGTTCGATGTCGAGCTTGCGGCACGCGCCGAACACCGGACGCTCCTGGTCGGGCAGCTTCAGTTGCCCGTTCGGGCGCCGCACCGGCGTGCCGCTCACGACCACCGACGACGCACGTCCGTTATAGCCGATCGGCATCTCCGACCAGTTCGGCAGCAGCGCGTTCTTCGGATCGCGGAACATCGAACCGACGTTGGTCGCATGCTCCTTCGACGAATAGAAATCGGTGTAGCCGGGAATCTCGACCGGCAGATGCAGCGTCGCGTCGCGCTGCGCGACGAGCACCTGCGCGCGCAGCGCCGCATCGTCACGCAGCCGCGGGTTGTCGCGCGAGAACAGGTCCGACAGCTGCACGCGCACGCTGCGCCATGCGTCGCGGCCGAGCGCGATGAACGGATTGAGCGTCGGCGCGGCGAACACGTCGGTGCCGGCCGGCAGCGTCACGAGGCCCGTGCGTGCGAGCGCGGCGAGATCGACGATCCGGTCGCCGAGCGCGACGCCGGCGCGGCGCGCCGTCTGCTTCGCATCGCTGAAGATCCCGAACGGCAGGTTCTGGATCGGGAAATCGCAGGCGGGATCGTTCGCCGTCTCGACCCAGCTCTTGCGGGCCGGGTCGAGCGTCGCGCGCCAGTCTTGGGTATCGCTCATCTTTGCTCCGGATTGAAGTGTTTCCTGATGCCTTGCCAGCATTCGAAGTAGTCGGCCTGCAGCTGCGCGGTGTCGAGCGCGTAGCGCGTCGGCCGGATCAGCGTGCGGGTTTCGAACATGAACGCCATCGTCGCGTCGACCTTGTGCGGCTTGCTCGTATCGCTCGCGGACGCCTTCTCGAACGTGTCCGCGTCGGGCCCGTGGCCCGACATGCAGTTGTGCAGGCTCGCGCCGCCCGGCACGAAGCCTTCGGCCTTCGCGTCGTACGCGCCGTGCACGAGCCCCATGAACTCGCTCGCGACGTTGCGGTGGAACCAGGGCGGGCGGAACGTATCCTCGGCCGCGAGCCAGCGCGGCGGGAAGATCACGAAGTCGATCGTGTCGACGCCCGGCGTGTCGCTCTGCGACTGCAGCACCAGGAAGATCGACGGATCGGGATGGTCGTAGCTGATCGAGCCGATCGTGTTGAACAGGCGCAGGTCGTATTTGTACGGCGCGTAGTTGCCGTGCCACGCAACGACGTCGAGCGGCGAATGGCCGATGTCCGCGCGCCACAGCCGGCCGTTCAGCTTCGCGATCAGCTCGAACGCGCCTTCGCGGTCTTCGTAAGCGGCCTGCGGCGTCAGGAAGTCGCGCGGGTTCGCGAGACCGTTCGAGCCGATCGGGCCGAGGTCCGGCAGACGCAGCAGCGCGCCGAAGTTTTCGCAGATGTAGCCGCGCGCATTGCCGTCCGGCAGCGCGACGGAAAAACGCACGCCGCGCGGGATCACCGCGATCTCGAACGGCTCGACGTCGAGCCGGCCGAATTCCGTCGCGATGAACAGGCGCCCCTGCTGCGGCACGATCAGCAGTTCGCCGTCCGCGCTGTAGAAAAAGCGGTCCTGCATCGAGCGGTTCGCCGCGTACAGGTGGATCGCGCAACCGTTCATCGCGGCGGCCGACCCGTTGCCGGCCATCGTCACCAGCCCTTCGACGAAATCGGTCGGCTCGACCGGCATCGGCAGCGGGTCCCAGCGCAGCTGGTTCGGCGGCGTCGGCGGCACGTCGGCCGAGTCGCCGAATTCCGACACGAGCCGCTGCGGGCCCGCGTACGGCTCGAACGGCCGATGCACGGCCGCCGGGCGGATGCGGTACAGCCACGAGCGGCGGTTGTGGCCACGCGGCGCGGTAAACGCGGTGCCCGACAGTTGCTCCGCATACAGCCCGTACGGCGCGCGCTGCGGCGAGTTGCGGCCGTGCGGCAGCGCGCCGGGCAGTGCCTCGGTCGCGAATTCGTTCGCGAAACCGCTCAGGTAGCCGGCGTTTGCCGGTTTCGACAGGTCAAGCGTCATCGTTTCCTTTCTCCCTCAATTCGTGGCGGCGGTCGGCGCCTGCACGCCGTTGCGCCGCGTTACGCCCGCAAGCCCGAGGACGAACAGCGCCGAGCACAGCACGGGCACCGCGGCCGCGTGGAACAGCGCGCCGTTCGACCAGTTGAGCGCAATCAGTTGCCCGCCGACGAGCGGCCCGAGCACCGAGCCGATCCGGCCGATGCCGAGGCTCCAGCCGATGCCCGTCGAGCGCAGCGACGTCGGGTAATACTGGCCCGCGAGCGCGTTCACGGCCGGCTGCCCGCCGACCACGCAGAACCCGCCCGCGAACACGACCGCCAGCAGCCACGGCAGCGCATGCGCGACCGAGCCGATCAGCCCGACCGACACCGCGGCACATGCAAAGCAGGCGAACAGCACGCGCACGAAGCCGTAGCGTTCGATGAACCAGCCGAGCGACAGCGTGCCGATCACGCCGCCCGTCTGCAGCACCGTGCCGACGATCACGGCCGTACCCGGCGAATAACCGGCATCGCGCATCACCGTCGGCAGCCAGTTCGACAGGAAATACAGGTCGATCAGGTTCATGAAGCTGATCGCCCACAGCAGCAGCGTGACCGGCAGGCGGCCATGGCTGAACAGCTCGGCGACCGGCGCGCCGGTCGCGGCCCGCTCGCGCACGACGAGCCGCATGTTCGCATCGATGCCGGCCTGCGGCGCGAAACCCGCGAGCCAGTCGCGCGCCTGCGCGACGCGCCCTTTCAGCACCAGGAACTGCAGCGATTCGGGCAGCCGCGCGACCATCGCGATCGTGAGCACGAGCGGCACCGCGCCGCCGACGAAGAACACCGAGCGCCAGCCGAGCGCCGGAATCAGCGCGGCGCTGATGAAGCCGCCGAGCGCCGCGCCGAGCGTGAAGCCGCACGACACGATCATCATCCGCTTCACGCGATGCGCGGCCGGGCTGAACTCGCCGACCAGCGCCATCGCGTTCGGCATGATGCAACCGAGGCCGAGGCCCGTGACGAAGCGCAGCGCCATCAGCACCGGGATCGAACCCGCGAACGGCGTCGCGAGCATCGTCACCGCGAAGAACAGCGTCGAGCCGATCAGCACCGGGCGCCGCCCGATCCGGTCGGCCAGCACCGACAGCCCGAGCGCGCCGAGCAGCATCCCGAACAGGCTTGCGCTGAACACCGGCCCGAGCGCCTGTTTCGGCACGCCCCATTCGGCAATCACGCTCGGGGCGACGTAGCCCATCGCCTGCGCATCGAACCCGTCGATCACGAGGCACAGCCCGCACAGCACGAGCAGCATCCAGTGAAAGCCCGGGCGATGGGTTTCGTCGATCACGTGCTCGACTTCGAGCACGCGTGCGTCGGCCGGCGCCGCGCTCATTGCGCGACCTCGGCGGCCGGATGCACGGGCGGCGTCACGCCCTGGCGCGCGAGCGCCATCGCTTCGCGCAGCACGTCGGCGTCGCCGATCTGGTTCGCGAGCAGCAGGATCAGCTTCGCGTTGACGAGCTGGCTGTCGGCGTCGGACAGGTCGCGATGCATGTCGATCAGCGCTTCGTAGAACGCGTCCGGGTCGGCCAGGCGCGGGCGGGTGTCGAGTGAGGGCATGACGGAGTCTCCGGTGTCTTTATCGTATTCAGCGTGCGCAGGTCGCGCGCGCCAGTGCGTCGGCAAGCGCCTGACGCTCGAGCGTGCGCATGCGGGCGCAGACATGCTGGTCGGGGCGCAGCAGGTAGAACGTGCCGGGCTTCGCGTCGTAGCGTTGCGCGGCGAAACCGTCGACGTCCTCCACGACGTCGACACCCGCGACCGGCTGCGCGTGCCCGGCCGGCACAACGAGCACGGGCCGCACCGGCAGCACGAGGCCGTCGAGCGCCTGCGCGAGCGCGCCCGCATCGCCCGGCAGCCCGAACAGCACGCCGGTGAAGCCGCTGCCCAGATGCTGCAGCAGCCAGCCCGACGCGCCCTGCGCACGCACCGGCGCATCGGCTGCCGCCGCGCCCGGGCGCATCGCGCCCGCGAATGCGTCGCCATTGCGGTCCGGCGTGTTCAGCGGCGAATCGGCCAGCACCGCCGGCACCGACAGGCGGCCGCTGTTCACGAGCTTGCGCGCGAACTCGCAGTCGCGCGCGAGCTTCAGCGTCGCGTCGCGGAATACGCGCGACACCGGGCTTTTCGGCGTGATGAAGTCCGTCGAGCGCGTCGAGTTGCGGATGTTCTCGTCGGCCGCGAACTCGCGCTCGCTCGCATACGTATCGAGCAGGCTGTCGGCCGAACGGCCGTCGAGCACGAGTTTCAGCTTCCAGGCGAGGTTGTCGGCGTCCTGCACGCCGCTGTTCGCGCCGCGCGCGCCGAACGGCGACACGCCGTGCGCGGAGTCGCCCGCGAACAGCACGCGGCCGTGGCGGAACGTATCCATCCGCTGGCAGCGGAACGTATAGACGCTCACCCATTCGAGCTCGAACTCGACGTCCGGTCCGAGCAGCGCGCGCACGCGCGGGATCACGCGCTCCGGCTGCTTCTCGGCGACCGGATCGGCATCCCAGCCGAGCTGGAAGTCGATGCGCCACACGTTGTCGGGCTGGCGATGCAGCAGCACCGACTGATTGGGGTGGAACGGCGGGTCGAACCAGAACCAGCGCTCGGTCGGAAACTCCGCCTTCATCTTCACGTCGGCGATCAGGAAGCGGTCCTTGAACGTGCGGCCGTGGCTTTCGAGGCCCATCATCGTGCGCATCGGGCTGCGCGAGCCGTCGGCCGCGATCACGTACTGCGCGCGCAGCGTCGCGGTGCCTTCCGGCGTCTCGATCGTCAGCACCGCGTGTTCGGCCGCCTGCTCGATGCCCGTCACCTTGTGCTTCCAGCGGATATCGATGTTCGGCAGCTCGAACGCGCGGTCGGCCAGATAACCTTCGACGTAGTACTGCTGCAGATTGATGAACGCGGGGCGCGCATGCCCTTCCTCGGGCAGCAGGTCGAATGCGTACAGCTGCTCGTCCTGCAGGAACACCTTGCCGACGTGCCAGCTGACGCCCTTGTCGACGAAGCGCTCGCCGCAGCCGAGCCGGTCGAAGATCTCGAGCGTGCGCTTCGCGAAGCAGATCGCGCGCGAGCCGGTGGACAGCGTGTCGTCGTCGTCGAGCAGCACGACGGGCACGCCCTGCTGCGCGAGGTCGATCGCCGCCGCGAGACCCACCGGGCCCGCGCCGACGACGATCACCGGGTGAACGGTTGCGTCCTGCGCACGCGGACGGTATTCGAACTTCAGCGTCTGGTAATCGATGCTCATGGTCGCCGTCCGCCCCTCAACCCTGCCGGGCGGGCGCCGGCTCGCCCGTCATCCCGCCCGTCATCCCGCCCGTCATCCCGCCCGTCGCCTGCCGGCGCGCCGCGCCGCCGTCCCGCGTGCCATTCCTGTCAACCGCCACGTCTCGCTCCTTGCTTCCTGTTGATTCGCGAACGGCGCCGTTTCGCGGCGCCCGCCTGCCGCATTTCTTGATCGGCGACAAATTCTGGATTTACGAATAGTAAAACCAATTACGAATAGTGAAATCAACGTAAACCCTAGGCGAAGGCTCGGAGACGGGATAACCATATAAGTGAAACGCCGAGCCGACCTTGGCCGGCACTGCTAATATCAAGCTACGAGGCGGCCCGTTCGGCCGCCGTTTTTCCTTCTTACGCCGATGATTCCGCCCACCATTCCCGAGCTGGTCGCCCGTGCCGGGCAACTGCCGTACCTGCGGGATCACCTCGCGCTCGCCGATGGCGGCACCGCAAGCGCGAACCTGCCCGAGCGCACGCTCGGCAGCGCCTACGAACCGATCTACGACGTGACGATGCCGGGCGCGCCGCAATCGACGTCGTTCGCCGACGCCATCGAGCGCTATGGCGACGAGCTCGGCTTCCAGGCCGTGACGGTCGTCACGGGCGCGCCGCACGATCCGGTCGACTCGGCCGTCGACGACCAGACGCTCGTGGCGATCGACCGCCTGTCGCGCGCGCTGCACGCGATCAATTTCTTCGGCGCCCAGCGCCACGGGCTGTTGTTCCTGCGCGTGCACGAACGCCTGCTGAAAAGCGTGAAGTACGACCACGGCAAGCATTTCTCGTCGGTGCTGCAGCGCTTCGGGCTGCCGACCGAGCGGATCGTGATCGAGCTGCCGGCGGTCGCGGTCGCGCACAAGACCTTCCTCGGCTACCTGACACGCAGCTACCAGCATCACGGCTTCAAGGTGGCGGACAAGCTGCCCGACCCGGGCCGCATCCTCGCGGTCGAATCGGACATGGCGCGCCCCGACTACATCAAGATGGATGCGGGCATCGCGTTGCGCGACGGGATGGTCAAGGCGCTCGTCGCGTATGCGCAGCGCGTGCGGATTCCGCTGATCTTCGACGGCGTCGTCGACGAAACGCAGTGCGAGCTGCTGCGCCAGCACGACGTGCGGTTCATGCAGGGGCCGGTGTTCGCGAAGGTCGTGACGGCCTGAACGGATGAGGTAGCCGGCGCACGCGGGGAGCGGCGCGCCGGATGCGCGGCGAGGGTGTGGCGCCGCTTGAAGAAGGATGAAGCGATCGGGTGGCCGGGCGTGACCCGCGGCTCGACGCCTGCCCGTCAGGGCAGACGGTTACCGCCTACGCGCTTCCGCCATCGTCGTACTTGGGCAGATCGTCGTCGATCTCGATGCCCGGGAAACGATCCCCATACCAGACGTGCCAGGCCGGCCGTAGCCGCGACGGCTCATCGAGCGTGGCGTAATTGATCTCGACCGTTTTCGGCGCGTCGATCAGCCGGTATTCGAGCTGCGCGCCGCAACGGCCGCAGAAGCGCCGCTCGCCCCACGCACTCGACGCGTAGACGGTCGGTTCGCCCTGCAGGTATTCGAACGCGTCGATCGGCACCGATGCCGATGCGACGACCGCCGCACCGGTCGTGCGCTGGCAGAGCCGGCAGTGGCAGAAGCCGGCGTCGGTCGGGACCTGGGCGATACGGTAGCGGATCGCGCCGCACGCGCATCCGCCTTCCATGGATTCCGGGTGAGACATCGCAGACCTCGTCGTCGGGAAGCTGGCGATCGATGATGAGCGCGGTTCGAGCGCGGCACAAGAGACGGCGGCAGCCGCCGCCCGCCGTCACCATCCCCCTCACCTTCACCGGCGACGACGCGGTTGCGGTGCGAGGGCAACGCGCACCGCGTTTCTCAGGCCGTCTGCCCGAGCCGTTGCGCGAGCGCCTTCAGCTTCGGCCCGACCTGCGTACGAAACACCTCCTCGTCCATCGACGATGCGGGGCCGCTGCAGCTCAGGATCAGCCAGCGCCCCTCGCGCGGCTCGCGAAACGGCACGGCCGCCGCGTTGACGTCCATGTGCCACGCCCGGAACGAATAACAGCAGCCGCCCGCCGAGAACTCGGCCACCGCGTGCTGCGCGGCGGCGACGAGCGCATCGGCGTCGGCCGCACCGCCGGCCGCGCGGTGCAGCTCCGCATAGAGCGCGCGGCGCACGTCCTCCGGCTGCACGGCCAGGTACGCGCGCCCCATCGAGCTCGTCAGCATCGACAGCCGCGAACCGGGTGCGAGCCCGAGCGTCAGCGCGGTCTCGCTGCGGATCGTCTCCAGATAGATCATGTCGAGCCCGTCGCGGCAGCCGAGCGACACGGCCGCGCCGATGTCGCGCGCGAGCGCCTGCATGTGCGGCCGCGCGAGGTCGAGCGTCCCCGAGCCGGACAGCAGCGCGTAGCCGAGCGACAGCACGCCGGCGTCGAGCGCATACTTTCCGAGCGTCTCGTCGTAGCGCAGGTAGCCGAGCACGGTCAGCGTATAGGCGAGCCGGTTCACGGTCGCCTTCGGCAGCCCGGTGCGCTCCGCGAAGTCGCGGTTGCCGAGCATCGTCTCGCCGGGCCGGAATGCGCGCAGCAGGTCGAGCCCGCGCGCGAGCGCGACGACGAACTTGCGCTCGTCAATCGTGGTTTCGTCGATGGTTGAAAGTGTCATCTGGTGCTACACTGGGTTCGATTTGCAAAACATTGTTCCGCACAGCGGAACTCCAGTCAAGCGAACTTTTGGCATGGGGCCCGGCTGGAAGACCGAACCGACCGCTAAGCATGGGGCCAGAGTAAGCGCTGAAGCGCCAACTCTGCCCGACAGGAGATGAGACGATGAGTGCTGCAACTTTTCATTGGGACGATCCGCTGCTGCTCGACCAGCAACTGACCGAAGAAGAGCGGATGGTGCGCGACGCGGCGCAGGCGTATGCGCAGGACAAGCTCGCCCCGCGCGTCACCGAGGCGTTCCGCCACGAGCGCACCGACGCCGAAATCTTCCGCGAGATGGGCGAAGTCGGCCTGCTCGGCCCGACGATTCCCGAGGAATACGGCGGCCCCGGCCTCAATTACGTGAGCTACGGACTGATCGCGCGCGAAGTCGAACGCGTCGATTCGGGCTACCGGTCCATGATGTCCGTCCAGTCGTCGCTCGTGATGGTGCCGATTTACGAATTCGGCTCCGACGCGCAGAAGCAGAAATACCTGCCGAAACTCGCGACCGGTGAATGGATCGGCTGCTTCGGGCTGACCGAGCCGAACCATGGCTCCGACCCGGGCAGCATGGTCACCCGCGCGAAGAAGGTGCCCGGCGGCTACTCGCTGTCCGGCGCGAAGATGTGGATCACGAACTCGCCGATCGCCGACGTGTTCGTCGTGTGGGCGAAGCTCGAGGAGAACGGCAAGGACGCGATCCGCGGCTTCATCCTCGAGAAGGGCTGGAAGGGCCTGTCGGCGCCCGCGATCCACGGCAAGGTCGGGCTGCGCGCATCGATCACCGGCGAGATCGTCCTCGACGAGGTGTTCGTACCGGAAGAGAACCTGATGCCGAACGTGAGCGGCCTGCGCGGCCCGTTCACGTGCCTGAACTCGGCCCGCTACGGGATCGCGTGGGGCGCGCTGGGCGCCGCCGAATCGTGCTGGCACACCGCGCGCCAGTACGTGCTCGACCGCCAGCAGTTCGGCCGGCCGCTCGCCGCGAACCAGCTGATCCAGAAGAAGCTCGCGGACATGCAGACCGAAATCACGCTCGGCCTGCAAGGCGTGCTGCGCCTCGGCCGGATGAAGGACGAAGGCACGGCGGCCGTCGAGATCACGTCGATCATGAAGCGCAACTCGTGCGGCAAGGCGCTCGACATCGCCCGGCTCGCGCGCGACATGCTCGGCGGCAACGGCATCTCCGACGAATTCGGCGTCGCGCGCCACCTCGTGAACCTCGAAGTGGTCAACACGTACGAAGGCACGCACGACATCCACGCGCTGATCCTCGGCCGTGCGCAGACGGGCATCCAGGCGTTCTTCTGATCGTCCGGCTGCGGCCCGCCCGGCAGCCATGCCGCGCCGCGCATGCATAAAAGACACGGCCCGCCCGGCATCACTGCCGGGCGGGCCGTTTTTCATCGGAAACGCACTCCGGGCCGGCGGCCCGGTACGCGTTCACGTGCCGCAGATGCTTACTTGTTCGGCTGCGGCGTGAGGCGCAGATACGGACGCACTGCTTTGAAGCCCTTCGGGAAGCGCTTCTTCAGCTCTTCCGGATCCTGCAGCGACGGCACGATCACGACGTCGTCGCCATCCTTCCAGTTGCCGGGCGTCGCGACCTTGTAGTTGTCGGTCAGTTGCAGCGAGTCGATCACGCGCAGCACTTCGTCGAAGTTGCGCCCCGTGCTGGCCGGATACGTGATGATGAGCCGCACCTTCTTGTTCGGGTCGATCACGAACAGCGAACGCACCGTCAGCGTTTCGTTCGCGTTCGGGTGGATCATGTCGTACAGCTGCGAAACCTTGCGGTCCGCATCGGCGATGATCGGGAAGCCGACGACCGTCGACTGCGTTTCGTTGATGTCGTTGATCCAGCCCTTGTGCGATTCGACACCGTCGACCGACAGCGCGATCACCTTCACGTTGCGCTTCTCGAATTCGCCCTTCAGCTTCGAGGTCAGCCCGAGTTCGGTCGTGCATACCGGCGTGTAGTCGGCCGGATGGGAGAACAGGACACCCCAGCCGTCACCCAGCCACTCGTGAAACTTGATCGGGCCCAGGCTCGATTCCTGCTCGAAATCCGGTGCGATGTCGCCAAGACGCAGACTCATGATGTTCCCTCCTCGAACGATGCTGGTTGAAACCGCGCCCGGGTCGGCGCGGGAAAGTGTGTCAGCTTACGGGAAGCAATGGGGCATGCGAACGATTATTCCGTTTGATATTCATACTTTTTTGTCATTTTTGCCCGGTGTCGGTGCAGCGCGGGCAGCCCTGCGGGAAACTTTTCACCCCGTTTGCCGCTCTGTTGATCATTACAAGTCGTTTACCATGCGGTCTTGCGCTGCCGTCGTGTGTCTTCCCGGCTCGCCAGCAGGCAGGCGTTTCGCTACGATGTGAACCTGCAGCATGACAGCATGAAGGGAGTTGCAATGTCGGAAATCAACAAGGAGAAACTGATGTCGGATATCAAAACCGTTCTCTCGGACGCCGAAGACCTGCTCAAGCAAGCTGCGAGCAGCACGGGCGACCGTGCGGCCGAGCTGCGCGAGAAAGCCATGTCGCGCCTGAAGCAGGCCAAGGAAAAGGCAGCCGACGTCCAGGTCGTCGTGGTCGAGAAAGGTAAGAAGGCCGCACGCGCGACCGACGATTACGTGCACGAGCATCCGTGGACGTCGATCGGCGTCGCCGCCGGCGTTGGCGTGCTGATCGGCCTGCTGATCAACCGCAAGTAACGCGCCCTGCGTCGTTCCGTCCCGCGGGCCGCTTCACGCGGCCTGCGGGCGTCGAAGCCAGCCGGCGGTTTCCGCCGGCCGGCTTTGTCCTAGCTGCACACTGCACGCGCACGCACCTCACCCATGACGACAGACACCACCTCGCAGCCGTCCGGCCAAGGACCGCTGCGCCGCCTCGTCGGCTCCGCGATCGGGCTTTTGCAAACGCGCCTCGAACTGGTGGGCATCGAGCTTGCCGAGGAGAAGGAGCGCCTGATGGGCGTGCTGTTCCTCGGGCTCGCCGCGATGATGCTCGCGACGATGGCACTCATCAGCCTGACCGTACTCGTCGCGATCGCGTTCTGGGATACCTACCGCTGGCAGTCGCTCGCGGCGATCACCGCGCTCTATGCCGCAGGCGGGATCACGTGCGCACTGAAAGCCCGTTCGGGCCTGCGCGACGCGCCGACCGTATTCGAGGCGACGCTCGCCGAACTCGAGAAAGACCGCGAACTGTTCCGCGGCAAGCCGTGAACGCAGTCGCGCTCACCCCTCCCACCTACTTCGCCGACGCGCCATGAGCCAGAACGTCACGGGCAATTCCCCCCGCTCCCATTCGTCGCGATCGAACTGGAGCGCGTCGCAGCATCGCGCGCTCCGCAAGGAACTGCTGATCCTGCGATCCGAAGTCGAGCGGCTCGAACTCGCGGAAGCCGCCGGCGAAATGCGCCAGGCCGTCACGCGCTTCAGCTGGCTCAAGGTGTTCATCCCCGGCCTGTCCAGCAACAAGTTCAGCCAGTCCGCCAAGAACCTGAACGCGAGCCTCGGCCAGCTCGTCAACCAGTATCCGATGCTGAGTTCGCTCGCATCGCTCGTGCTCGCCAAACCCGTTCGCTCGCTGCTGCGCGCGAGCGCGGGGCCCGCGCTGAAGTGGGGCACCCTCGGTTTCGCTGCATGGGAGGTCTACCGGATCTGGAAGGCGTCCCGCGACGAGCGCGGGCTCGACGCGCACGACGACTGATCGTCGCCATCCCGCGCGCCCGGCCATCCGCCGTGGCGCGCCTTTCATTCGAACTCAACGCACACCCCAGCACGCGGCGACCTGTTCGTCGACGGCATCACTTCGGACGTTGCCTTTCGTCCCGTCCGAGCGCAGCGTGAATGCGCCGCATGCATCGCCGTGCATCGGGCCGGTGTCGAGCGGAATGGCTTCCAGCTCATAGCTCACGGGCGAATCGTCGCTGTCCGGCCGCCGGAGCGCCAGACGATAGACCGCGCGCCCGTCCGGCGGCGCTTGCACGAGCGCCGTGGGCAATGCCGAAGGCGGCCCCCCCTCCAGTGTTTCGAGATATTGGGCCGCCCGGTACAGCGCGGCGACTGCCGATGCGCGATGAGCGCGCGCCACATGCTCGCGATACGACGGGATGCCCCATCCGGCCAGCACCGCGACGATCGCGAGCACGATCAGCGTGAATCCCGCCGAGCGTTGCATGGATGGGCGACCGCTCATCGAAGCACCGTCGCGACGTGACGCCAGCGCAAGGCGACGATGTATCCGTCGCGGATCGCGACCTGATGCTGCAGCCAGACGGCGCTCGATGCATGCGCACCGACACCGCGCGCGGTGACCACGTACGCAAGGGCATCGGGCGGCCCGGCCCCACGCCACGCTTCGATCAGGCATCGCGGCGGTTGCACGACCGCCGGCCATCCTGCGAACGGCGCGAACGCTTCGGCCGCCGCCAGCGCCGGCGTGCGCCGCCACGCGTCGGGCTCCGCGTGCGACTCGCCTTCGCTTACGTAGGGCGCCGAGCCCCGGCGCAATCGCGCGGTGCACGCGGCAAGCGCGGCATCGGCCGCGTGAAATGCGACCAGCCGATCGGACAACGCGCGCGTGCGGCGCGATTCCGTCAGTGCAGCTTCGAACCACGTGCCTGTCAGCGCCGCAACCGCCGCGCCGACCGCGATCACCGCGGGCAATGCAAGGCCCGCTTCGCGACGCCGATCGCGGATGGTTGACCGCAAGCGCATGTGCAGCGCTCGCCGTCTCGACGCCAGGGCCTCCGCACCCGCAGCCCGCCGCAGGCCTTCGCCACTTGTCGCGACACGCTCGTGCGGGTTGCCTGCCGCGACGCATGCCGACCGCTGCGGCACGTGCCGCCCCGCTCCGTTCATCGCAGCACCTCGCGGTCATCCGTTGCATCGCGCGGCGTATCGTCAAATGTGCCCGCGACATTCCTCAATGCGACGATGCGATCGAGCGTCATGCGCGCGCGGCCGTCTTGTGCAACGACGGTGCGGCCATCGCAGTCGATGTGCCGCGCCGGCTCGCCCGACGGTTCACCGCGCGCCCGCACGCAGACATGCACGGCCACGACCTCGTGCCAGTCGTCGACGCGCATGGCATCGGCATCGACGAACTGCGTGCCGTCGCGACGAAGATAGCGCACCCGCAACTGATCGATTCCCGACACGACCGGCTGTGGTGTGCCCGGACGGCCGTTTCCTTCGCAATACAGTTCGGGCTCGCCCGTCGACGGACTAACGTGCACATCGAAGCGGTTCTCCACCGGCGCACGTTCGCCGGCCCCGCCGATACCCTGCCCGAGGCAATCCGGCACCTGGCCGCTAACGGTGGGCCACGTCGACACGGCGTCGCCGACATACCGGATCAGCAGCGCATCCGATGCAGCGCGCACGGGCTCGCACCGTACTTGCGCGCCACTTCCCCTCACACGCGCCATCGAACAGCCGAACACCGGCGGCAACGACGACACGCCCCCTGCATCGAGCGGCCGGAATCCTGCCATCTGGATCTGCTGGCCGATCAGCATCAGTGCGGTGCCGGCCGCATCGCGCATCCGGAACCCGTCGTCCGCACGCCGCTGGGCGATGCGCTGCGCGTGGAGCAGCGCAACGGCCGCCGCGAGCACGAGCAGACCGACCGTCATCGCAATCAATACTTCAAGCAGCGTATGCGCACGCATGCGGCGATCAGCGTTCATCGGCGTCAGTCTCCCGATACGGAATCCGGACGCAAGAAGGCGGCTGCGCCGGCCTGCCCGTCGCATCGCATCGCGGCCCGGTAGCCGAATGACCGCCGCGCCAGCCGACAACCGCGTAGCTGACGCCACCCGGCCCATCGCCACGCATCATCGCGCCGCCGGGTAGCGACGCCGCGGCCCGCGCCGCGAGGCCATCGTCAGCCTGCGCGGCTACGTGCAAGCGCTCGATACGCGCATCAGCCAGCCACAGCGCGCGCTCACGCCAGATCGTCGCGCGCTGCGCACGCGCCATCGCAAGCTGGCTGCCCGCCACGGCCAGCATTACGGCCGCGAGGAGCGCGACGGCCAGCATCGCTTCGAGCAACGACGTGCCGCGCATTGCGTTGCGCATCATGACACTCACGCCGCATCGCAGCGGCCGGCGACAACCCGCGCCCGGCCACCTGCCGCAATCCGCACGCAACGCGACGCACGTGTGGCGTCAGCCTCCGATATGTCGCGCCGTGGACTCAATTCGAACCGCCGGATACCACCGATTGCCTGACCGACCGGCGGCGCAAACGCGAGATCGTGGGCCGCACCCGCGACGGCCACTTCGGCATCGCGCGGATAGCGCCTCAGCACGCGTGACTGCCCGTCGACCTGCCCGCTGACGATCCAGTCGCACGACCATTCGGCCGGATCGCACCGTTCACCCGCACGCAAACAGGTGCCGCCGCTCCCGGCCCTGCACAGCGTGACGCGCACGCCGAGGCGCATCGCCTCGGTACGCGCAAACGACAGCGCGCCGAGCAGCGCGCGCGAGCGTGCATCCACACGTTCACGCATGCGCCACTGATCGAACGCGGGCGCCGCATGGAGCGCGAGCCCGGCCGCCAGCGAGAGGGCGACCATCAGCTCGACGAGCGTGAACCCGCCCGAGCGGCGCAACACATTTTTCAGGGGTAAAGCGTGCAGTCCCATCGCAGCCGTCCTTCGCCAAGGTGATGCGACGACTGTAGCGACGCGTGCGGACGCGCGCCATTTGCCGAACGGCCGACTGGCGGCATGCGATCGCGACCGACACAATCGGCGCGAACTGATCCAACGGAGAAGACGATGAACGGACGCAGCGCGTCAGCGCTTACGCGGAGTCTTGGCGGGAGAGGCGCGACGGAACTCTTCGATCACGTCGGCAAATTCGGAAACGTCCTCGAACCGGCGATACACCGATGCGAAGCGGACATAAGCGATCGTATCGAGGCCGCGCAACTCGTTCATCACGAGTTCGCCGAGCTTCTCGCTACGCACTTCGCGCTCGCCTGTCGCGAGCAGTTGATACTCGATGCGGGCGACCGCCGCGTCGATCGCGTCGGCAGCAACCGGCCGCTTGCGCAGCGCGAGTTGCATGCTGGCGACGATCTTGCGACGGTCGAATTCCGTGCGGCTGCCGTCCTTCTTCACGACGAACGGCAGGGACAACTCGACCCGCTCGTACGTCGTGAAGCGCTTGTCGCAAGCCGAGCAGCGACGGCGCCGCCGGATCGCGGCGCCATCTTCGGACACGCGCGAGTCCACGACCTGCGTGTCGTCATGCCGGCAGAACGGGCAGCGCATCGTCGATCAGCGATAGACCGGGAAACGCTTGGTCAGCTCGGCGACCTGCGCACGCACGCGCTCGATCGTCGCTGCATCTTCCGGGTTTTCCAGCACGTCAGCGATCAGGTTGCCCACCTGTTCCGCTTCCGCCGGACCGAACCCGCGCGTCGTCATCGCCGGCGAGCCCAGGCGCACGCCGCTCGTCACGAACGGCTTTTCCGGATCGTTCGGGATCGCGTTCTTGTTGACCGTGATGTGCGCGGCGCCGAGCGCGGCTTCCGCTGCCTTGCCCGTGATGTTCTTCGCGCGCAGGTCGACCAGCATCACGTGGCTTTCCGTGCGGCCCGACACGATGCGAAGGCCGCGCTTCACCAGCGTTTCAGCCAGCACGCGTGCGTTCTCGACCACCTTCTCCTGGTACGCCTTGAATTCCGGCGACAGGGCTTCCTTGAACGCCACCGCCTTGCCCGCGATCACGTGCATCAGCGGGCCGCCCTGGATCCCCGGGAAGATCGCCGAATTGATCGGCTTCTCGTACTCCGCCTTCATCAGGATCACGCCGCCGCGCGGGCCGCGCAGGCTCTTGTGCGTCGTCGTCGTCACGAAGTCCGCGTGCGGCACCGGGTTCGGGTACACGCCTGCCGCGATCAGGCCGGCGTAGTGCGCCATGTCGACCATCAGGTACGCACCGACCGACTTCGCGATCTTCGCCAGACGCTCGAAATCGATCTTCAGCGAGAATGCCGACGCGCCCGCGACGATCAGCTTCGGCTTGTGTTCCTGCGCAAGCTTCTCGGCCGCTTCGTAGTCGATGTCTTCGTTCTCGTTCAGGCCGTAGCTCACCACGTTGAACCACTTGCCCGACATGTTCACCGGCGAACCGTGCGTCAGGTGGCCGCCGTGCGCGAGGCTCATGCCCATGATCGTGTCGCCCGGCTTGAGCATCGCGAAGAACACGCCCTGGTTCGCCTGCGAACCCGAGTTCGGCTGCACGTTCGCCGCTTCCGCGCCGAACAGCTGCTTCACGCGATCGATCGCCAGCTGCTCGACCACGTCCACGTATTCGCAGCCGCCGTAGTAGCGCTTGCCCGGATAGCCTTCCGCGTACTTGTTCGTGAGCTGCGAACCCTGCGCGGCCATCACCGCCGGGCTCGTGTAGTTTTCCGACGCGATCAGCTCGATGTGATCTTCCTGGCGGCGGTTTTCCTGCTCGATCGCAGCAAAGATTTCGGGATCGACGTTCGCGATGGTGCTTTGGGCTCTGTCAAACATACGGTTTCCGTTAAGTGTGTACAGGTTGACCGAAGTGGCCGAGTACGGTGCGCTGCTGGCGGGACCAGCTCGACGTGGCGGAGGAATCCGTATGACGCGAGGCAGGACAGCCACCGGCGATGCACGCGACGGCGCACAACGGCTGCCCAGGCGAACGGCAAAAACGGCGCCCCGCGCTTCACGGTGGGATGCTCCACCTTGAACCCGAAGGGTTCTATCGCCAGTCACGCAGGGGTGATGAGCGCGTTAGTGTATTGGATGCGTCATGAATAGGCAACCGCACGGCGGTGCGCCCGGAGCAATTGGGGCCAGACTCTACGCGCCCGTGCCGGAACGCTTTGCCGCCTTGCCGCGGTGCGGCATTCTCAGTAGGCTTGCGGGATATCACCCGCTATTTTGTCTTCGACCAGGAGCAGCAATGATCGTGTTCGTCACAGGCGCGTCCGCCGGCTTCGGCGCCGCCATCGCCCGTGCCTTTGTCAACGGAGGCCACCGCGTCGTCGCGACCGCGCGTCGCAAGGATCGTCTCGATGCGCTCGCCGCCGAACTCGGCGATTCCCTTCTGCCGCTCGAGCTCGACGTACGCGATCGCGCGGCCGTCGAGGCCGTACCGGCCGCCCTTCCCGCCGAATTCGCGGCGCTCGACGTGCTCGTCAACAACGCCGGCCTCGCGCTCGGCGTCGAGCCGGCCCAAAAGGCCAGCCTCGACGAATGGCACACGATGATCGACACGAACTGCACGGGCCTCGTCACGGTCACGCACGCGCTGCTGCCCGGCATGATCGAGCGCGGCCGCGGCCATATCTTCAATCTTGGCTCGGTCGCGGGTTCGTACCCTTATGCTGGCGGAAACGTCTACGGGGCGACCAAGGCTTTCGTCAGACAATTCAGCCTGAACCTGCGCGCCGACCTGCTCGGCACGCCGTTGCGCGTCACCGACGTCGAGCCCGGCCTGTGCGGCGGCACCGAATTCTCGAACGTTCGTTATCGCGGCGACAACGAAAAAGCGGCGAACGTCTACAACAACGTCCAGCCGCTCATGCCCGAGGACATCGCCGACACGATCTACTGGATCGCGACGCGCCCGGCGCATGTCAACGTCAACACGATCGAGCTGATGCCGATCGCGCAAGCACCCGGCGGCCCGACCGTCCACCGAGGCTGAAGCCCCGCTGGCCGGCCCCTTCGGGCCGGCCAGCAGTGTGCTACCGCATACTACATTCCGTTACGAATCGGTTACGAATCAGGCTCCTGCCTTCCGGTAGAATGCGCGCCATGACCCAGCCTACCCGCTCCCCGGAAGCGCCCTCCGGCTTCATCTGGCCGGTGCGCGTGTACTACGAGGATACCGACGCAGGCGGCATCGTCTTCTATGCCAACTACCTGAAGTTCTTCGAACGCGCCCGCACCGAGTGGCTGCGCGCCTGCGGCATCGACCAGCGTCGGCTCGCCGACGAGACCGGTGCGATCTTCGTCGTCCGCAGCACGTCGCTCGACTACCGCGCACCGGCGCGACTCGACGACACCCTGGCGATCACGAGCCGGCCCGGACGCATCGGCCGCGCATCGGTGGAGTTCACGCAGGAAGCCTGGTGTGGAGACACGCTGCTCGTGGCCGGGCACATCCGCCTCGGTTGCGTCGACCGTACCGGCATCCGGCCCGCGGCGATCCCGCCGGCCGTGCTCGACGCGCTGGAACGCGGGCCCGTCACCGACGACGGGCAGACTGCACTGTCAACGAAGCTCGCATGAGCGCCGTTTAGACACAGCCTATGAACTTGCCTTTCTGATTCGATACTAAGCAAGGTTCGGCGCCAGGCATGGCCGGCGCGCCGCGCCGCACGCATACCGGGCGCCCCGAAGGGACGTTACTCAAACCTCTATGAACACTTCTCAAGACCTGTCGATCATTTCCCTCGTCCTCAATGCGAGCGTGCTGGCCCAGGCCGTGATGGGGCTGCTGCTGCTGCTGTCGCTGATGTCGTGGACCTTCATCTTCCGCAAGTGGTTCGCGATCCGCCGCGCACGCGCGCAGACCGAACGCTTCGAGAAGGACTTCTGGTCGGGCGGCGACCTGCAGGCGCTGTACCAGAGCGCAGCCAACAACCGCCACACGATCGGCGCGCTCGAGCGGATCTTCGAATCGGGCATGCGCGAGTTCCTGAAGGCGAAGGAAAAGCGCATCAGCGATCCGGGCCTCGTGCTCGACGGCGCACGCCGCGCGATGCGCGCGTCGTTCCAGCGTGAAATGGACGTGCTCGAAGCGAACCTCGCGTTCCTCGCGTCGGTCGGCTCGGTCAGCCCGTACATCGGCCTGTTCGGCACGGTCTGGGGGATCATGAATTCGTTCCGCGGCCTCGCGAACGTGCAGCAGGCCACGCTCGCGAACGTCGCGCCAGGCATCGCCGAGGCGCTCGTCGCCACCGCGATCGGCCTGTTCGCCGCGATTCCGGCCGTGGTCGCGTACAACCGCTACGCGCACGATATCGACCGCCTCGCGATCCGCTTCGAGACCTTCATCGAAGAGTTCTCGAACATCCTGCAGCGTCAGGCCCAGTAAGGAGCGCGCCATGGCAGGAAGCCCCATCCGATCCAGCATGCGCGGCGGCCGCTCGCGCCGTGCAATGGCCGACATCAACGTCGTGCCGTACATCGACGTGATGCTGGTGCTGCTCGTGATCTTCATGGTCACCGCACCACTCGTCGCCCCGTCGATCATCAACCTGCCGACCGTCGGCAACGCCGCGCCGCAGGAGCAGACGCCGCCCGTCGTCGTCAACATCAAGGCCGATCGCACGATGAGCGTCAAGTACAAGGGCGACTCGGGCGCGACCCAGGAAGACACGATGACGAAGGCCGAGCTCGACAGCTTCATCGTGGCCCGGCAGGCCGATCATCCCGACCAGCCGGTCGTGATCGCGGCCGACAAGACCGTGCAGTACGATGCAGTCATGACCGTGATGTCCGATCTGAAGGCGCGCGGCGTCAAGCGCGTCGGCCTCCTCGTCAAATCGCAATGAACTGGCAGCAATCCACGCGCAGCTCCGCCTACCCGCCTCAGCCTCCCCGCGAGCGCGGTACCTGGCGCGCATTCGCGCTCGCCGCGCTGATGCACGTGCTGCTCGCGCTGTTCCTCTATCACGGCGTGCAGTGGCAGAACAGCACGCCGGCCGGCGCCGAAGCCGAGCTGTGGACCGAGGTGCCCGACGTGCCCGCGCCGCGGCCCGTCGTCACGCCCACGCCGCCCGTGAAGGTCGCGCCGCCCGCTCCCCCCGTGCGCGACGAGCAGGCCGACATCGCGCTGCAGCAGAAGAAGCGGCAGCAGGAAGCGGCCGCGCGTGAAGCGCTGCTCGAGCAGCAGCGCCGCGCACAGCAGTTGAAGGCGCAACAGGAAGAGGAAGCCCGGCGCGCGCAGCTTGCCGCGCAGCAGGCGGCCGCACTCGCCGCGCAAAAGGCCGCGGAACGCGACCGGCAGAAACAGGCCGACAAGCTCAAGCAACAGCAGCTTGCCGAACAGCAGAAGCTCGAACAGCAGAAACTCCAGCAGCAGAAGCAGGCGCAGCTCGAAGCGCAGCAGGCGGCGAAGGCGAAGGCCGACGCGGCCGCGAAGGCAAAGGCGGAAGCCCAGGCCAAGGCGAAGGCCGAAGCCACGGCACGCGCGAAGGCCAATGCGGCGGCGAACGCGAAGCTCGACCGCGAGCGCAGCGCGCGCCTCGCGCAGATGCAGGGCCTGTCCGGCGCCGGTGAAGGCGGCGGCGAAGGCCTCGCGAAAAGCGGCACCGGCACGGGCTCCGGCGGCAATGCCGCGACGCCCGGCTATGCCGACAAGGTGCGCCGCCGCGTCAAGCCGAACATCGTTTGGGGCGGCGAGCGGGCAGGCCTGACCACCGTCGTCAAGATTCGGTGCACGCCGTCCGGTGACGTATTGAGCGCATCGGTCTCCCGCTCCAGCGGGAATTCGGGGTGGGATCAAGCCGTGGTCAATGCGATCCACGCATCGGTCCCGTTGCCGCCCGATTCTAACGGTCGTACCCCGTCGGACATTACGATTACCTTCAAGGCGGCGGAGTGAAACGAAATGCGCTTACACTCCGGGCGTCGCTGTCGGACGGGAACGAATCGGGTATTTTTACTGTCTCTGCCGTTGCGCAGCGATCCAAGCCATACGGGAAGCAAGAAGCATGAGTTTGATGACAAAGCTAGGTTTCAGGGCACTCGTGGCCTCGTGTCTGATTACGGCGGGCAGCGCCGCTAACGCCCAGGTCAACGTGCTGATCACCGGTGTCGGGTCGACCCAGTTCCCTATCGCCACCGCGAATTTCGCGAACGAGGCGAACCTGCCGCAGCAGGTCACGTCGATCGTCCGCGCCGACCTCGCCCGCAGCGGCAAATTCACCAACATCGACGCAGGCAGCACGCCCGTGCCGGAGACCGCATCGGTCGATCTCGGCGCATGGAAGGCGAAGGGTGCCAATGCGTTCGTCGCCGGCAGCGTGAACCGCGAAGCGAACGGCCAGTACAAGGTCAACTTCATCCTGTACGACACCGTGAAGCAGCAAAGCCTCGGCGGCCTGTCGCTGACGGCCACCGACACCACGCTGCGCACGGCCGGCCACAAGATCGCCGACTACATCTACCAGAAGCTGCTCGGCGTGCGCGGCGTGTTCGCCACGCGCCTCTCGTACGTGATCAAGACCGGTAACCGCTACCAGTTGCAGATCTCGGATTCGGACGGCCAGAACGCGCGCATCGCGCTGTCGAGCACCGAGCCGATCATCTCGCCGTCGTGGTCGCCGAGCGGCACGAAGGTCGCGTACGTGTCGTTCGAGCGCAAGAAGCCGATCGTCTACATCCACGACCTGCCGACCGGCCGCCGCTACATCGTCTCCGACCAGAAGGGCAACAACAGCGCACCGGCATGGTCGCCGGACAGCAACACGCTGGCCGTCGCGCTGTCGCTGACGGGCAATACGCAAATCTATTCGGTCAATTCGACGGGCGGCGGCCTGCGCCGCCTCACGCAGAGCAGCTCGATCGACACCGAGCCGTTCTACTCGCCGGACGGCCGCTGGATCTACTTCACGAGCGATCGCGGCGGTGCGCCGCAGATCTACCGGATGCCCGCACAGGGCGAAAGCGCCGGCGCCGCGCAGCGCGTGACCTTCACCGGCAGCTACAACACGAGTCCGCGTATCAGCCCGGACGGCAAGCTGCTCGCTTACATCTCCCGCACGGGCGGGGGCTTCAAGCTGTACGTTCAGGATCTGCAATCGGGCGCGGCGAACGCCATCACGAATACGAATCGCGACGAATCGCCGAGCTTCGCGGCAAACGGCCAGTACCTTCTGTACGCTACCCAGTCGGGTGGTCGCAATGTTCTGGCAGCAGTGCCCTCCGACGGCAGCGCGCCGCCGCAAATCCTGTCCGTCCAGGGCGGCTCCGTACGTGAGCCGTCGTGGGGGCCCTTCATGCAATGACCACAAGGAGAGTAACCATGATGTCGAATAAAGCTCGTCTGGCCCTGGCCGTGATGATGATCAGCGCGCTCGCAGCGTGCAAGTCGGGCGTGAAGCTCGACGACAAGGCCAACAACGCGGGTGCGGTCAGCACGCAGCCGAGCGCCGACAACGTCGCGCAAGTGAACGTCGATCCGCTGAACGACCCGAACAGCCCGCTCGCGAAGCGCAGCATCTACTTCGACTTCGACAGCTATTCGGTGAAGGACGACTACCAGTCGCTGATGCAGCAGCACGCCCAGTACCTGAAGAGCCACCCGCAGCGCCACGTGCTGATCCAGGGCAACACCGACGAACGCGGCACGAGCGAGTACAACCTCGCGCTGGGCCAGAAGCGTGCGGAAGCCGTCCGTCGCGCGATGGCACTGCTCGGCGTGAACGATTCGCAGATGGAAGCCGTGAGCCTCGGCAAGGAAAAGCCGCAGGCAACGGGTCACGACGAAGCATCGTGGGCGCAGAACCGTCGCGCCGACCTCGTCTACCAACAGTAAGTAACGGAAGAATCGCCGTATGACGCACCGTGTATCCCTGCTGCGCGTTGCCGCAGCATTCTGCGTCGCGGGCGCGGCGTGGTCGGTCGCGCCGGCGCACGCCGGCGTGTTCGACGACAACGAAGCGCGCCGCGCCGTGCTCGATCTGCGCACCAAGACCGACAACCTGGCCAGCCAGTTGTCGGCCGCCCAGCGTACGATCCTCGATCAATCCGGCCGTCTCGACCAGTTGAACCAGCAGGTCGCGACGCTGCGCGGCGAGAACGAGGATCTGACGAACCGGCTGACGACGCTCGAACGGCAGCAGAAGGAGTACTACCAGGATCTCGACACGCGGCTCAAGAAGTTCGAGCCGCAGCAGGCGACGATCGATGGTGTCGAAGGCACCGTGCAGCCGGGTGAAACGGATGCGCTCAATGCGGCGCAACAGCAGTTCCGCAACGGCAACTTCAAGGCGGCCGCGGCTTCGTTCCGCGCGTTCATCGCGAAGTATCCGCAGAGCCCCTACCAGCCGACCGCGCAGTACTGGTACGGCAATGCGCAATACGCACTGCGCGACTACCGCGGTTCGACTGCGACGTGGCAAGGGATCGTCAGCAAGTTCCCGCAGCACCCGCGCGCGGCCGATGCCCTCGTGGCGATCGGCACGAACCAGCTCGAGCAAGGCCAGAAGGCGGCCGCGAAGAAGACGTTCGAGCAGGTCGTTTCGCAGTACGCCGGGTCGAATGCTGCACAGACGGCGCAGGGCAAACTTGAAACGATCAAATAATTATCGCGGCGGGTTGTTGACAGCCTGACACCCCGTCGCTATAATCTTTTGCTCTTTGGGTCGTTGCCCAAGTTGTTCAAGCAACGAACCGACAGGTTTCAAGAACGTGGGGTGGTAACTCAGTTGGTTAGAGTATCTGACTTTTAATCAGAGAGTCGAGGGTTCGAGTCCCTCCCACCCTACCAACTATCTTTGATAGTGCAAATAAAGCCTCCCAAGCGGAGGCTTTTTTGCGTCTGTTGCTTTTGCGTGGGCACGACGTCCGTTCCCTGCCCGTCACGGCTGTCGTGCGTTGGCCTCCACGGCATTCTCCGACGTCGCGGCCGCAACCGGCACCTGCCCCGCCGCCGCTGCCGGCGCGCGCAACCGCATGATCCCCGCGTCCCCGACTTCGACGTACAGATCGCCCTGCGGCGTGACAACCATCCCCGCCGGCCGGTTCAACGAACCCGGCAACGTACCCGCGCGATTGCCGCGCGAGCCGAGTTGCCCCGCGATGACCGCCGCGTCACCCTTCGGATCGATCCGCAACACTGTGTGGTTGCCGCTGTCGCTCACGTACACGTTGCTTCTCGCATCGGCCGCGATGCGACCGGGCATGCACCATGTCCAGTCGCAACTGATCAGGTTGTTCGTCAGCCGGTCCTTTTCGTCGCGCGATTCCGCTTTCGCGAGCGCGCCGTAGTACGCATGTTCCGCGGCCGGCCACGGCCCGGGCAGGAAGTGGATCCGGTGCGCGCCGGTCGCGGGATCGATCTGCCAGATCACATCGCGACTCAGCACGAAGAGCTGCCCGGCAGCCGGCGGCTCGTCACGAAACGTTCGACCTCTTCGCGCGGAATCTTGTACTGCTGTTCATCGCGCGCAACGGTCGTGACCGTTCCCGCCGAGAAATCGAGCCGCCGGATACGTGCGCCGCGCCTGCCGATAAACGGACTGTCGTCGAGCACGTACAACCGGCCGTTATGATCGAAACGCAGATAGCGCGGCCGCCATTACGTCGCTTGCGCGAACGGGCCGTCGACCCGCGTCTCGTCGCTGAGCGTGCCGCTCACCGTCTGCACGTTGCCCTGACGGATCGATGCGGCGGATCAACGCACTGCCGCTATCCGCCACGTAGAGATTGCCCGACGCATCCAGCGAAGTGCTCGTCGACAGCGAAGCGAACCGAACTGCGTGGGGCATGACACGACGCCTGAGCGCGCAGCGGAACCGATACAGAGCGCGATCAGACATGTCGCGAGACCGAGGCAGAATCGATAACGCTTCGCCTCGTCAGTCGAGATGGTAGCGAAACAGATCAATGTATCGCCATCAACCCAACTAAGCATGCGTCAAACGGTGTTACTGCCGATGGGGACCGTAGTCTCTGCGGACATGATGTTCAGGCTGATGGACACCTGCCGCGACAATCAGCCGGACAGCGCTGTGCGGACAACAGAGACATGCAACGCCTTACAGCGCCATGCCCGCCCCACCCTAAAATCACATTGGACCAGATAGACCAGAATCTACTGCTCGGACGGCTCGGCAAACGCCTCAATGAAAGCTAGAAGTGCCTCGCGCTTGCGCACATCGAGCAGCCGGAACCTCGCGACAAGCTGCCGCTCGTCAGGGTTCTCAAGCAGAGCCCCCTCCTCTCCGGTAAGAACGTAGCCGACATCCACGCCCGCCGCCGCGATTGCGGTGAGGTAATCGGAATTCGGCCGGCGTAGCCCCTTTTCGTATTGATACTGCGCACGCTGCTTGACAGCACCTAAGGCGCCAAACTCCGTCTGGTTCAATCCCAACCGCGACCGCTCGCGCCTCAGCCTCTCGCCGAACTCGTCCATTCGAGATAGTTCCCTTCTTGACAACGGATCAAAAGATCCTATAGTTGGTTTCAAGCAAGCTTGATTGAGTCATTTTTATGGCGCCAAGTATTTCGTTTGAGCAGTTGTCGGGCACCCCATATTCTCAAGATGGAGAACCATCATGACATCCACATACGAAATTTGCGGTGCCTTGTCCGTCCTCGACAACTTTCGCCACCAACACGCCCAGCGATTCGCCGAGAGTATCGCGAACCCCGCTGACGTCTATTTCGCCACTGACGCGGTCACTCATTCGTTCATGATTCGCATTCGCGGCGTACTCAATGACGATGAAGCCCGGTCCGTCGAGGAGGCGCTGGAGGAATTGTCCCAGAAATGGGCGCGTGCCGGCGCCATCTTCCGCCGCGTGCGATACGGTGAATCATCGTTTATTCCCATCGGCCTTGCCCATTACGTCGAACTGCTTGAAGAACTCGCCGACGAGCACCTGCAACTGGACGCCTTCCTGCAACGCCAGGCCCGGATTCTGGAAAAGTTTCGGCCCTCCACCACTTCACGCGCGAGAGAACGCTGACAGACCACGACAACCCTTGGCCTAGGATAACCGAAGCAACGGAGAAGACGATGGAAGAGCCAGCACGCTACGTCCTGTCGGGTGCGCTATCCGTTCAGGATGACTTGGAAGATGAGCAGCTTGATCGAGTGTCTCGGCATCTGAGCGGCATAGCGACGGTGCACTTGAAGCACGACAAGGTGGCACACACCGTCTCACTGCGCATCTCGGGCGAATTGATGCGCGACGACGTGCGCTACATTGAGCAGCGCGTCGAGCGCTTCGCCGAGGAGAATGCCCGGGCCGCCGCGATTCTGCTGAGCGAGTGGAAATGCGAGACGAGCGAACTCGTCGTGGGCATGAACTGGGACGCTCAATGCCTGATCCGGCTGGGCGCGGTACAAGAACAACTCGCAAAACTCACCGAACGGTATTTCGACTTTCTGCTGCGGCTCGAGCCTCCTGACGCTCCCTTGCGCGGCCACCCACTTCTGTGCGTCGCAGTGGAGACCGACGACGATCGAAGGCTTGGCTAATGCGTGTGCTCGCAGGTCTGGCAAGGCTCTACGTGGTCTATCCGTGTGGCGCAGCGAAAGCATCTCAAAAGCCGCACCGTGCCACGCTTCCCTACGCTGACGACGCCGACCACCTCAGAACGAAGCCATCTTCGGGCATATGGCGCGCCAATCCCGGTGAGAGGGCGGTCGAGCCGTGCGCGCGGCCCCTTCTTGGATCGAATCGTGCCGTGGCACCATGGCCGGCACCCTGATCTGCCAGCATGTACGCGCCCGACCCGTCGTGAGCACCGATCGCCCAATGGGGACGAACGACCGAACCGGCAAATTTCCGTACATGTTGACTTGACCGGCAATTTTCCGTACAGTGGCATCAGGAGGTAAGCGACCATGGCTACTACTCGATTTGAAGCCCGCATTGAGACAGACGTGCATGCAGTGATCCGGCGCGCCGCCGAGATCCAAGGGCGCACCATGTCGGACTTCGTCGTGTCTGCCGCTCGCGAAGCGGCGCAACGTGCAATCGCCGACGCCGAAATTATCCGGCTGTCGGTGACGGACTCCGAACGTTTCGCGCAAGCAATTCTGTCGCCGGCAGAACCCGTCGACGCGTTAAAGCGTGCGCTCGAGCGCCACGAGCAACTCCTGCGTGACGAATGAGCCGTTCAACACTTGTTGTCGCTGCCCTGGGACCGATTCATGACCGATCGCAGTTCGTTTGTGGAACGCCAGCGCTAGACCGTTATTTGCGAGAGCAAGTCACGCAGGACGTTCGCCGAAAGATTGCTGCCTGTTTCGTCATGCTCGACGGCAATGTCGTTGTCGGCTACTACACACTGTCTGCCGCCAGTATCACCCTTGTAGACTTACCGCATGATCTGGCACGCAAGCTGCCGCGGTATCCGGCGATTCCAGCCGTGCGCATGGGGCGGTTAGCCGTTGATCAGACTTACCGAGGCAGGGGATTCGGCGCGGCGCTGCTCGTGAATGCGCTACAGCGTGCCGCGAGATCCGAAATCGCCGCAGTCGCTCTCACGGTCGACGCGAAGAACGAGGCTGCCGCCACGTTCTATCGGCATTTCGGCTTTGAGCAACTGGCGAATGACCCATTGGCGTTGTTCTTGCCTTTGGCAACCGTGAAGTAAGGCATGCAACCAAGTTGGGTGAATGCCCATATCGGAATACCGAGCACGCACCTCGCATAGAACACCGGTCACGGAGACTTCGCCGTACGAGCCAGCGCGCAAACCGGCTTGGCGAACCACCCTAGCCCGGTGTTGTCAGCCAAAAATTTTTCCAGCACTCAGCGGATTGACTGAGAACGACACGGATGCGTGTGCCCGCCGACACCTCGGCGCGCCCTCTTGTTTCTGCTGAAAAATCGACCTAGATTCAAGCCAATCCGGTCCGGTCAACGGGCATGCGCAATCGAGCGCATGCTTGCCCACGCCGTCACCTCTGTTCACTGGTCACGACGGCCATCGTGCCGTTCGCGACGAGCCTGCATCTGAACACTTTTTGCGACCCTCGCCATAGGTCGCAGATACGCGGTACGCACGACCGACTGCATTTCTGTGTGCATCGGTCCCGGCCCTTGGGATGCGCTCCATGAGGAATGCTGCCATGAAATTGCGCCCAATCATCACTCAACAGCTCAATGGACTGCAGTGTCGAGTAAGGCTTGACGCCTGTCCACGGCAAGGAAATCTTCGCCAAATGTGGCATGGTGGCCAATCGGCTGACCATGAGCACATCTCGCCCCGCGCGGGGTGGCTCGAGCGTCTTGTAATGCACACGGCGGGACCGAAATTTGACAACATTCGGCTCAGTCAACAAGAGGCCATGCACCGCCAGATTGATATTGCTTCGCCGATCGGCTCTTGCTTCATGCCCCGAGTCACGAGAGGCCCATTCCAAAGCACTCCCGATACAATCCTCGCCGCCCTTCCTGCAAAAGCAATTCCGCGTACCCGAGCAGGCAGCCACACGTGCGTGCGCCCCACGACAGATGCCCAACCCGTGGCAGGTGAACCGTGAACGCACCCCGGGCGAGACTCAGCGTCGAACTTGGGCCGCTCAAAGCCGAATGGGAGGCGTGGTGCGCACAACGCGGCGTCACGCCCAGCGAGGGTCTGCGGCAGTTCGCAGCGAAGGCCATTGAACGGGCAGGCGACCGACCAGATACGCGAGCATCATTTCCCCCTCGAGACGGCCCCTGCATACGCATCGGGATCGGACTCACTCGCACTGAGCACGAATGCGTCAGGGCCGCGGCCTATGTTAGCGGTTTCACAGCCAACCGATGGATCGTCGCGCTGATTCGGGCGCACCTCACCGGTGAACCGCAGCTTGGGAACCGAGAGTTAACACTTCTCGCAGAGTCCAATCAACAACTTGCGGTAATCCGTAAGCTACTCGGTGAACTCGTCAGGAGTTCAGACACGAGCCCCTCTCGGCAGGGACCCGCTTGGGAGGACACTCGCGCAGCAATTGACGCGCACCTACGCGCCGCCGCGAAGCTCGTGCGGAGCAACCTGGATCGATGGAGCCGCTGACATGGCCTTTCCCAGAACCTACGTCGATGCTCTGCTGGTCAACTGGGGAGATCGACTGTTTCACGAACCGCTTCGGCATGCCCACGCTCAGCACCTATCACATTGGACAATGCACCGACACGCCCTGCATTTGCGTGAGAAGCTGGTTGCAACGCTTGGGCGCGCTCCAGAGGTGATGGTCAAGATTAGCAACAAGGGGGGCGGCGCGCAGGGGATGGCCGTAGTCCGTCGTCACTTGCAGTACATCTCGCGCAACGGTGATGTCGAGTTGGAAGATCAGGACGGGCATGTGATCACCGGAAAGACCGAGTTGAATGACCTCCTCGAGCAATGGCACTTGGGCGGCTGGGGAATTCCCCAAGAAAGCAGGCGAAGAGAGACCCTCAATGTGCTGCTGTCGATGCCTCCCGGTACAAATCGCCAAGCAGTTCGGGATGCGGCAAGCGCATTTGCACACGAGACATTCTGCGATGGGCGGCCATACGTCTTCGCGGTACACGATGATGAAGCACATCCTCATGTACACCTAAGTATCCATACACGTGGTCCTGATGGCCAGCGACTCAATCCGCGCAATCAGGATTTGCATCAGTGGCGAGAATCCTTCGCACGGCAATTGCGAGAACATGGCGTCGACGCGAACGCGACACCCAGAATCGTGCGAGGCCAAACTCAACGCTTTCCGAAACAAGCCGCTATTTGGATGGCAGCACAAGGTATTCCTCTCCGCTTTTACTCGTCGGTGATGGACGACGAGACACGCCAGGTTCTATGGGAGGCACATCTCGACACCTTGAGCGCCTGGCACGAAATCGCACACGCACTGGCCCATTCCAATGTCCCCGAGGATCGAGCAATGGCAATCGACATCGCAAATTTTGTGTCGCGAATGCCGATCCGAGCGTTGAGTCCCATGCACACTCCGCAACATCGCGGCCCCGCGCAACAACCCGACCATTCGGTCAACCGAGGGCGCACGACATACAGTCCGGATTTGCCATGCAATGAACGCGGCGCACCATCGTTCGACATGGACCTCTAATCGCACTCAAGCGGAGCACCCCGGATAAGGTGACGTCCAGATCGCCAGCGTCGCGCCCGAATAGTGTAAGCGACTACTCGACCGTAGCCGCCGGTGTCCGAACCGATCTCGACGAAGTCGATCTGGCCGCCAACGACTGCAGCAATCTGTGCACATGCATCGGCGGGCAACCCATCGTACGTGATGATCCATTGCGCGAAGCCTGCGCCACCGTCTGGCCCGACAGCGCCCGCACAAGACGCTTAAGGCTATCATCGTCTTCGCCTTGCTAGAGCTCCCGCGCGAACCCGCCCCCGCTCGCGACAAAACGAGCGGCCGCACACGTATCGTGCATCGGTTGCATATCATCTGTCATGCGCGGCGGCACGGATGAATCGGGCGCACGGAAATCCGGCGTTGCGCCGGCGCCCGGTGCCCGGTGCCCGCCGCGAGGTTCGTCGCGCGACGTAGCGGCCGCAACGGCCACCCGCCCCGCGCGCGTTCACTCCGTCACGGACGGCGCGGAATCTGCGTCGGAGAAACGCGGCTTCGCGCTCTGCAGGTCGCGCGTGTTCTTCTGCACGGCCACCGAGCCGAACAGCGCGAGCACGAACGACATCGCGTAGAAGCCTTTCTCGCTCAGTTGCAGCGTCGCATTGAAGAGGCCGACGATCAGCAGCGCGATCGACAGCAAAAGCGCGATCCAGCTGAGGCCGTAGTAGATGCCGGTGACGGGAATGCCTTCCGCGCGGTCGCGCACGCTCTTCTGCAGCGAGATCGCCGCGTAGAGGCCGAACACCAGCACAGTGAAGTAGTAGCCCTTCTCGTTGAGCTGCATGCCGGCGTTCCAGAGACCGATCAGGAATGCTGCGAAACCGGCGAGCAGCGCGGCCCACGACGCGGCCACGAACGCGAACGACGGTTGCTGGATGGTGGTCTGGTTCATTGCTTTGCCCTCTCTTTCTTCTTGTTCGAAATCGTTTTCGTTGAACTGCGTTTCGCGCATGGTAGCAGCTTTGGCACGCGGCACGACGGCTTGCTTGCAGTCTTACGATTCGCGCTGCGCGCGTCGCCAGCGCCCCGGCGTCGTGCCGAGCACCGCGCGAAACGCCTTGCCGAACGCGGCTTCCGACTGGTAACCGACCGCCTGCCCGATCTCCGCCTGCCCGCGCTGCGTGTCCTGCAGCAGCGCGCACGCATGCATCATCCGCATCTGCGCGACGAACGCGCCGACACTCATTCCGGCCCGCTCGCGGAAATGCCGGGCGTACGTCGCACGCGACATCGCGGATGTGTCGCCGAGCGACTCGACCGTCCACGGCTTCTCCGGTGCCTGCAGGACGGCCTGTACCGACGGGCCGAGCCGCGCATCGGCAGCGAGCGCAAGCCAGCCGGACGGCACGCGCGCGCCACGGCCGTATGCGCGCAACGCATACGCGAGCAGCGCCTGCCCGAGCGCGTTCACGATCGCGCCGGCGCCCGGCTGCCCATTCGACGCCTCGGTACGCAGCACGCTCGTCAGCAGTTGCAGCGGCGCGAACCCCGACGCCTCGCGCAGCCCGACATGCAGCACGTGCGGCAGCGTACGCATCAGCAGTTCGCCCGCGCCGCGTGCATAGACGAACCGTCCGCACAGCAGGTCCATGCTCGCGCCGCCCGGTTCGGTCGAATCGAGATTCGACTTGACCGGCAGCACCGCGCCGCCGCCGGCGCCGTGTTCGCGCAGCGCCGCAACCGGCCGCGACCGGCCCGCGCCAGCGTCGAGCAGCTCGTGCGCGCCACCCGCGGGCAGCAGCACGAAATCGCCTTCGGCGAGCTGCAGCGTGCGCCCTTCCGCGGTATGCAGCCGGCACGTCCCGGCCAGCACCAGGTGAAACGCCGCCTCGCCCGGCGGCAGCGGGTCGTGCGGCATCGCGAACGGCCCGCCGAGCAGGCAGCGCACGTCGAGCTCGACATGGCTGCGGCCCAGCGACAGCAGTTGACTCAGGGCATCCATGAGACGATTGCGCTAAAAATTGACACTCTAGCGTATCGAAACCCTCAGCGCGAACGATCAGAATAAGCCTGCATCGCCCGAGATCGCGGCGCCCGCCGCCCTCCTCACCTCTTCTCGAAAAGGACGCATCATGCTGAACTGGAACGAATACCGGAAGGAACTCTCGACGCGCATCGGCGACATCGCCAAGCTATCGCCGGACACGCTGGCCGGCTACCAGGCGCTGGCCGGCGCCGGCGCCAAGACGGGCCATCTCGACGCAAAAACACGCGAGCTGATCGCGCTCGCGGTGGCGGTCACGACACGCTGCGACGGTTGTATCGCCGTGCACACCGCCGAAGCGGCCAAGCATGGCGCGACGAAGGAGGAAGTAGCGGAAGCGCTCGGCGTCGCGATTGCGCTGAACGCGGGTGCGGCGCTCGTCTATTCGGCGCGCGTGATGGACGCGCTCGGCGACTGAACCTGACGGCCGCGGCGCTACCGTCGCGTGACGGCGCCCGGCTGCATGGCTGCCCGGTTGCGCACCGCGCATCCGGGCAAATGACGTATGAAGATTGGCCAGCATACCTGCCCGAATGGCTGGCCGGACGCACGCGGGCGAGGATACGCCGCGAAGTCGGCTACCATGCGCGAACGATCCATCGTGAAGGAGCGCCCCATGTGCCGCTGGCTCGCCTATACGGGTAATCCGATCCATCTGGAGACCGTGCTGTTCCGCGCGAAGCATTCGCTGATCGACCAGAGCCTGCATTCGGAGCTGGGGGCGACGACCACCAACGGCGACGGCTTCGGCATCGGCTGGTACGGGCGCCCCGACGAACTGCCGTTCCGCTACCGCTCCGTGCATCCCGCGTGGAACGACCGCAACCTGCGCGAAGCCGCACGCGCGATCCGCTCGCGGATGTTCATCGCGCATATCCGCGCGGCCACCGACACGCCGGTGCAGGAAACCAACTGCCACCCGTTCCGCCACGGCCGCTGGCTGTTCGCGCACAACGGGCTGATCCGCGACTTCCACAAGCTGCGCCGCGACCTGACGATGAAGGTCGATCCCGCGCTGTTCCCGACGCTCGAGGGCTCGACCGACTCCGAACTGATGTTCCGCCTCGCGCTGACCTACGGCCTCGAGCAGATGCCGCTGCCCGCGCTCGAGCGGATGGTCGGCATGGTCGAGGAAACGGCCGCGCGCCACCGCGTGGCCGAACCGCTCAACATGACGATCTGCGCGACCGACGGCGAGCGGATCATCGCGGTGCGTTACTCGAGCGAACGGCAGTCGCGTTCGCTGTTCCACAGCACGTCGTTCAAGCACCTCCATGAGCTGTATCCGCACAACCCGCGCATCGCCGAAGCCGGCGACGACGCGTTCATGGTCGTGTCCGAGCCGCTCGTCGACCTGCGCGGCGCGTGGGAGGAAGTGCCGGAGAGCATGGCGATCGTCGCGCAGGGTGCTGATGTGCAGCAGCGGCCGTTCGCGCCGCGACACAAGTAGCGGACGGCACCATTGAAGGCTTCGTAAGGGGATGCCAAACGTATGCGGAAGAACGAATACGCCCGGAAAATAACGGATTACAAACATACCGGCGCGTTACAATTGTCAACGGAAGTCGACGAGACTCCGAACAAAGTAACTGTGCGATCGTCCGTACCTCTAATCGGAAATGACCCAAGATTCCAAGAATTGGCCACCCGTCAGGCCGACGGACTGCGAACCGGCACGTCCTCGTGTGAAACAGAATCGAGCCTTCGTGGTGTGGCTGACCGGGATTTCCGGCGCCGGCAAATCGACACTGGCGAACCTGCTGAAGGAACAGCTCGATGCACGCGGACTTCGCACCTATCTGCTGGATGCCGACCGCTTGCGCGAGGGGCTGAACCGTGATCTAGGGTTCAGCGATGCCGATCGCCACGAAAATATCCGGCGAACCGCCGAAGTGGCCAGGCTGCTGGTGGATGCCGAATTCATTGTCATCGCCGCATTGATCTCGCCATTTCAGGCAGCGCGTGACAAGGCCCGCACGCGCTTTGACGAAGGCACGTTCGTCGAAGTCTTTGTCGACGCTGCATTGGAGGTCGCCGAGGCGCGTGACCCGAAGGGGTTGTATGCGTTGGCCCGGCAAGGAGCCATTCGCCAGTTCACCGGCATCGATTCCGCGTACGAGCGACCGCACTCCCCCGACGTGCACGTCAAGACGGCCGAGACAGGTCCGTTGGAGTGCGTGGACGCGATCATCCGGAAACTGCCGCTGAACGACTGACATCATCGGAGTCAGTCGCCGTCCCTTGGTTTCCGGCGCGCCGCCCGAACAAATGACGATCGTGTCCGCGCATGGTGCCGATGTACACCGGCGGCCGTTCAGTCCACGGCACAAATCGCGTCAGGCGCGGCGCGAAAACCGCATCCGAACCGAATCAAGTCCGGCGGGCAGCCGACGCGAACGGACGCGCGGCCGCGGCAGTGCGGTGAACCCGAGCCGTTCGTACAGCGCGCGGGCCCGCACGTTGCGGGTCAGCACGTCGAGGACGACATCGCGGCTGCCGTCGGCCGGCAATGCCCCCGTGTCCAGCGCGTCACGGAACAACGCACTGAAGATCCCCGTGCCGCGCTGTCGCTCGTCGGTTGCGCAATGCGCGACGAGAATCTGCGTACGCTTCGGCGCCGGAATTTCCGTTTCGAGAATCAGCCCGCGCAACAACTGCCCCATCGTGCGGCGCACGCCGAAGAAGCGCGCCAGCGCCCACACGACATGCACGTCGTCGAACATCGTCCGTTGCCCGTCGTGAATCGCCATCACGGCGAGCACGGTGCCGTCTTCAGCGACCGCGACGCGATGCCGGCGCCACGAAAAGCGCCCATGGCGCGACCGGAATGCCTGCTGCAGGAATGCGATGCAGCGCGCATCGCTTTCGCCGAGAAAAAACCCGAATTCCGCCACGCCGGACGCAAACACGAGCGGCCCGCACGACGCCGCGTCGTTCGCCTCGGCCGCGCGAAACCGCACGCGCTCGCCGGCATGCGGAGCCGCTTGCGCGAACGCACCGGTCGGCGTCATCCGCTGCGCCCCGCGAGTCGCGACAACACGGCGACCGTCCGGCTGATCTGTTCCGGCTCGTGCGTCGAGCAGATGAAGAAGCGCAGGCGCGCAGCCTTTTCCTCGACGGCCGGATAGAAGATCGGCTGCACGTTGATCCCTTCGTCGAACATCGCATTGGCCCATTGCGCGGCCTTCAGCGAGCTCCCCGTGATCACCGGCACGACCGCGAACCCGGCACTCGTGCCGGTATTCAGCCCGGCGGCGCGCGCTTCGTTCAGGAACTGCCGCCCGCGCGCCTGAAGTTGCGCGACGCGCTCCGGCTCGGCCTGCAGGCGCTCGAGCGCGGCCAGCGACGCTTCGGCGAGCGTCGGCGCCAGCCCGACGCTGTACAGGAAGCCCGGCGCCAGATGGCGCAGCATGTCGACGAGCGGCTGGCAGCCGGCGATGAAGCCGCCGCAGCCGGCCAGCGTCTTGCTCATCGTGCCCATCCACATGTCGACCTGGTCGGGCGCGACGCCGCAATGCTCGCGGATGCCCTTGCCGGTCGCGCCGAGCACGCCGAGCGAATGCGCCTCGTCGACCAGCAGGAATGCACCGTGGCGCGTTTTCACGTCGACGAAGCGCTGCAGGTCGGGGAAATCGCCGTCCATGCTGTACAGCCCTTCGATCGCGATCAGCACGTGCCGGTATTCGCGGCGTACGCGCGCGAGCAGCTCGTCGAGCGCCTGCCAGTCGTTGTGCGCGAAGCTCAGCCGCTTCGCGCCGCTCAGCTGCGCGCCCTGCACGATGCTGTTGTGCGCGAGCGCATCGTGGACGATCAGGTCGCCCGGGCCGAACAGTGCGCCGATCACGGTCACGTTCGTCGCGTGGCCGCTCACGAACGCGACGCAGTCGTCGGTTTCGTAGAACGTGGCCAACGCGCGTTCGAGATCGCGCTGCACCGGGCGTTCGCCCGCGACCATCCGGCTCGCCGATGCCGACGTGCCGTACCGGTCGATCGCGGCTTTCGCGCGCGCGGACACGTCCGGATCGCCAGCCAGGCCGAGGTAGTTGTAGTTCGCGAAGTTCAGGTATTCGCGCCCGCCGATCTGCGTCGTCGCACCGGCGACGCCGTCGTGCACGCGGAAAAACGGCGAGTCGACGCGCAGCTTCTCGCCCATCTCGCGCATGATCCGGACCTGCTGATACTGCGGCATCGATTCGAAGCGGCTGCGCGCCGATGCGGTCTGCGCTGCCTGCGTGCCGGGCACGCCCGGTGCCGCGGCAGCATCCGTCGCGCGCTCCAGCTGCCGTTTCAGCGCTTTCGCCGCCAGTTGCTGGCGAAGATGCTCTCCCAGTGCCATTGCTTCCTTCGCTTAATCTCGAAAAGACGCTATGTTACGCCGCGCGTCATGAAAAGACGTGGTGTCACGCGTCGGAAAACTCGGCCCACTGCCACGCGTCGGGTGCGGCCAGCAGCGCGTCGACCAGCCGGAAATTCATCTCGTGGCTCGGCCGCAACGCGCTCACGCGCGCCAGCAGCGGCGCGCCGGCCAGCGCGAGATCGCCGACCAGGTCGAGCACGCGGTGCCGGACGAATTCATCCGGCAAGCGCATCCCGCCCAGCACGCGGCTGCCGACGATGGATGCGGTACACGACGGCCGTGCGCCGCGCAGGATCGGCACGCCGCGCAGATAGCCGGCGACGATCGCCGGCACGGCCCATTTCACGCGCCCGTACGAGCGCGACGGCGCGATTTCGGTTTCGAATGCGGCCGGCGTCAGCGCACCGTCCCAATGCATGTCGCCGAAGCCGCGCAGGTCGTTGCGCACGCTCAGTTCGTAACGCGGTGCCGGCTCGATCCGCATTTCGCGCCGCTGGTCACCCTCGCCGTCCGTGACGACGACGGGCCGCAGCACGCGGATGAAGCGTTTCGGCGCATCGAGCGCGACCCGGCCGCACGCACGGATGGCATCCACCCACGGCGTGGCGCTGCCGTCGAGAATCGGCACTTCCTCGGCGTCGATCTCGACGATCGCGTGATCGATCTCGCACGCGAGCAGCGACGCGAGCAGATGCTCGATCGTGCGAACGCCGACGCCGTCGGCATTGCGCAGCATCGTGCAGAGCGGCTGGGCGCGGCGCAGCGCGGGATCGACCGGCAGCGTCGCGAGCGTGCGCCCCTGCGCGACGCGACGGAACACGATTCCCGTCACGCCGTCTTCCGGCCGCGCGGGCAGGATCCGCACACCCACCCGGCGCCCCGTGTGCAGCCCGTGACCGTCGATCGCCAGCGGACCTGCCAGCGTGCCCTGGCGCGTCGCCCAGCCGGACGGCGCGCTCATCGCGCGACCTCCAGCGTCGGGGACACCTGGCCCGCCACGGGCGCCGCCCGCGTATCGAGCATCGCGCGCGCTTCGCCTTCGATCGCGTGCTTCGCGGCAAGCGCCGCGACCGCCTCCTGAGCGGCATCGGTCGCCGCCCCGACGTCGGACGCATCGGCCGACGCGCCGATCGAATCGACGATGCGTCCGGCCAGCGTCGTCACCGACGCGCCCTCGGCAATCGCCATCACCGACAGCTTGACCTCGAACGCTTCCTCGACCGCCAGGCCGAGTTCCATCCCCATCAGCGAATCCATGCCCATGTCGAGCACCGACTTGTCGAGCGCGATGCGATCCGGCGTCATGTGCAGGATCCGCGCGATCTGCGCCTGCAGCGTCCGGGCAACCAGCGCGACCGCTTCGTCGCGCGGCAACGCCAGCACTTCTTCCCGCAACTGCATGCCGCCGTCGCGCGCATCGCCACCCTTCGCATGCGATTGCAGCAGCGAATACCGGCGTGCCTTCGCGGCGGGCATCCCGCGCGCCACGGCATGCCAGTCGAGCCGGACCACGGCTTCGCCGGCCGCACCCGCGACCAGCGCGCGCTCGAGCGCGGCCATCGCCTCGTCGGACGTGATCGATGCACCGCCGATCCGCGACTGCAACGCCTCGCGCGTATCCGCGTGGCGCGCGAGGAAGCCGACGTCCTCGAGCGGGCCCCACGCCATGAACGTGCCGAGCAGCCCGGCCGCGCGACGATGTTCGACGAGCGCCTCGAGGAAAGTGTTGGCCGCGACGTAGTTCGACTGCCCCGGATTGCCGAGATAGGTCGTCGCCGATGAATAGACGACGAACAGGTCGAGCGGCAGCGCGCGTGTCGCGCGGTGCAGGTTCCATGCGCCGGCCACCTTCGGGGCGAGCACCGCGGCCATGCGCGCATCGTCGAGATTGCGCACGAGGCCGTCGTCGATCGACATCGCGGAATGCAGCACGCCCTTGAGCGGGCTGCCGCGCCGCGCGATCGCGGCAATCATCGCATCGACCGCCGCGGCATCGGTCACATCGCACGAGACGACATCGACCGTGACGCCGAGCGTCGCGCGCCAGCGCTCGACCTCCTCGCGGGCCGCACCGGCAAGCTCGCCGGAACGGCTCGCCAGCGTCAGCCGGCGAGCGCCGCGCCCGACCATCCAGCGCGCACTCGCAAACCCGAGCCCGCCCGTGCCGCCGACCACCAGGTACGTGCCGTGCGGATCGAGCGTGAGCGAGCCCGCGCGCGTGACGCCGCGCGTCGGGGCCGGCGTGCCGGACGGATAGGTCACGAGTACCTTGCCGATCTGGCGCGCCTGCTGCATGTAGCGGAATGCATCTTCGGCCCGTTCAGCGGGGAACGCGCGATACGGCAGCGGATGCAGCACGCCCGCGGCGAACAGCGCCATCACTTCGCCGAACAGGCGTTCGGTCAGCTCCGGCAACGCACCCATCAACTGGTCGGCATCGATGCCGAAATAGCTGATGTTGTTGCGGAACGGCCGCAGCCCGATATGGCTGTTTTCGTAGAAATCGCGCTTGCCGAGCTCGAGGAAACGACCGAACGGACGCAGCGTGTCGATGCTGCGCACCATGGCCTCGCCGGCGAGCGAATTCAGCACGATGTCGATGCCCTGCCCGCCCGTCAGCACGCGAATGTCGTCGGCGAACGCGAGGCTGCGCGAATCGAGCACGTGGTCGGCACCAAGCAGGCGCACGAACTCGCGCTTCTCGTCGCTGCCGGCCGTCGCGAACACTTCCGCGCCGAAGTGGCGCGCAAGCTGGATCGCGGCGATCCCGACGCCGCCCGCGCCGCCGTGCACGAGCACGCGCTCGCCGCGACGCAGGCGCGCGAGTTCGACGAGTGCGTAATACGCGGTGAAGAACGTGGTCGGCACGGTCGCCGCTTCCTCGAACGTCAGACGCTCGGGTTTCAGCGCGATCGCCTGCGCGCGCGTCCTGACGCGCGTCGCGAACGAGGCCGGCGCGAAGCCGAGAATCGCATCGCCCGGCGCGAATGCCGTCACGGCGCCGCCCACCCGGACGACGCGGCCGGACAGTTCCATGCCGATCGTCGCGCCCGCGAAGCCGGTCTCGACCGCTTCATCGGACAAGAGCCCCATCGCATACATCACGTCGCGGAAATTGAGGCCGGTCGCAACCGGCTCGATCTCCACCTCGTCCGCGCCCAGCGCGCTTTCCGGCAACGCGAACCATTCGAGATTGCGCAACGAGCCCGGTGCATCGAACGCGAGCACGGCCGCACGCGCAATCGCGCCGTCGCTGCGGGCCGCGGCCTGCGCGGCCGTCAGCATGCGCGGCACCAGACGCCCGTGTGCGCCCAGGACGACTTCTTCCTCGACTGCCGAGCCGGTCAGCTCGCGAATCAGTGCGTCGGAAATCCCGTCCACCGCGCGATCGACGTCGATCAGGCGGCACGCGAGTTCGGGATGCTCGTTCGCCAGCACGCGACCGAGGCCCCACAGCGTTGCCTGTTCCGGATGCGCATTCGCAGCCCCGGCGAACGGCGCGCCGCCGCGCGTGATGACGGTCAAGCGCGTGGCCGCGTTCGGCTGCGCGCCGAGCGCGCGGACGAGCGCGGCCAGCGCGATCGCGCCGTAACGCTGCGCAGCCATCAGGCCGTCGCCCGTCGCCGATTCGGCCAGCGGCGTTTCCGGTGCGCAGAACACGACGTGCGCCGGCTGCCCGGCCGGCAACGACGCGATCGCGTCGGCCGCATGCGTGATGTCCACGATGTCGGCCGGATAACCCGCGCGCGCCAGCGCATCGGCCAGCTGCCCGCCGAAACCGCCGGCGGCACCCGGCGCGTGCATCACGAGCCATTGTTCGTTGCGTGCGAGCGTATCGAGATCGCTCGGGTCGTCGGTGCGTTGCGCAGCAGCGGCGCTCGCGGGGTTGCGCGCGATGACGAACGTCGGCGTACCGTCCAGATCGAGCGATTGCTCGACGTGCCGCACGACGTCGACGTAACCCGCGCGTGCGAGGGCTGCCTCGAGATCCGCCGGCGCCAGCGGCGCGGCGGCAGCGGCTTCCGTCGACGTTGCCTGCGAGGCGAACACGATGTCGGAGAAGCGGCCGTGGCGCGACTCGGCCAGCAGCAGCAGTCCGCCCGGCGCCAGCCACGACCGCATCGCATTCAGCGCATCGACCACATCATGACGATCGCTCAGCGCGCGATTCGCGACGATCAGGTCGTAAGGCCCGGCGTCATCGGCCGACAGCGACAGCCGCTCGCCCGACTGCAGTGCCACCGTGCGCACCGCCGCTTCCGCATCCGTGTCGAACCCGGCCAGCTGGCCGGCCGTCGCCGCGATCGTGTGGTCGCAGCGCGCGGCAGCGAGATGCATGCCGAGCGTCTGCAGCACGTCGCCGTCCGTCGCGCCCAGTTCGAGCACGCGTAGCCGGCGCGCCGGCTGCCATGCATCGACCGCCTGCTCGACGCTTGCGGTCAGCAACGCGTGCACGTGCTGCCACGTCGGCGACGCGGCAAGGAGCTGCTCGACCAGGCTGTGCCCGGTCGGCGACAGCAAGCGGGCGCCATCCTTCGCGCCGCCCAGCACGTCGGGCAACGCCGCGCCGCAATGCGCGAGCAGCGTCAGTTCGGCCACGTGCCCCGGCGATTCGGCCAGCAACCCGCGCCACAGCTCGTCGAGCGGCGGCAACGCCGCACACGCTGCGTCGTCGCGCACGAGCAGCGCGCCGTCGCGATGAGCGAGACCATCCTCGACCAGCATGTCGGCAAGACGCGCGGCCAGCGCCGCACGCCCGGCCGCCGGCTGCCACGTGCCGGCGAATGCGCCGAGCGCATCGAACGCGCGGAGCGCGTAGAGGCTCGCCAGCACGTCGAGCAGCGGCAGGATTTCGGTCAGATGATGCGTCCGGCGGACGTCGTTACCGGTTGCGTCCAGCCGCGCGACGGCCTGCGCGAGCAGCGCGTCGGGGGCCGGCAAACCGGCTGCATCGACGTCGCCCGGCAGCGGCATGTCTTCAAGGCGATAGACGAAGCGTGCAGGCAGGTTCTGCCGACGGCCGACGAGATCGACGCGCCGGAACCGGCAACCGCCGAGCCGCGCGACGATCGCGCCCCGCGCGTCGAGGAATTCGAAATGCGCGACGATCGAATGCGGGCTGTGCCGGTCGATCTGCACGCGCACCCGCTCGACCGTGTCGCCGCGCAGATAGTCGACCCGGCCGATCTGCACCGGCACGTAAGCCGGATGCTCGCCTTCGCGTGCGTGCGCCGCCAGCAAGGCGAACAGCGGATGAAACCCGCTGTCCATCAGCGCCGGATGCAGCAGATACGCGGACAAGGCCCGCGCATCGCCGCATGCGGCCGGCGCGGCGACGTCCGCCAGCGCCGCGCCGTCACTCGCGGCAACCCGCACGGTGCGAACCCAGCGGAACGCCGGCCCGTAGCCGAGGCCGATGGCCGCGGTGTTTGCGTACAGCGTGTCGCCGTCGGCCGCGGGCAGCGCGAGCAGACGATCGAGCGCGGCCGACGGCACGACGCTCGTATCGCCGAGCGCGTTGCCGCTTTCCAGCATCCGCCCGGTTACGTTCAGCGTCCACGCGCTGTCGGACATCCGGTCGCGCGTCTCGATCGTGAAGGTCGCGGTGCGCGGCTCGATCACGAGCCGGAACAGTTTCGCCTGCTGCGGCTGGAATACGACCGGCGTGCGGATCTCGACGTTTTCGAGTGCTGCATCCGGTGTATCGAAGAAGGTCCGTGCCGCGGCGAGGGCCATTTCCACGTAACCCGCGCCCGGGAACGCCACGCCGCCGTCGACGACGTGATCGGCCAGCATCGGCAGCTTCGCCGGATCGAGCTGGTTTTCCCACGCGAATGCGTGCTCATGCAGGCGATAGCCGAGCAGCGGATGCTCGCGGCGGCGATTGACGAGGCCGTAGCCTTCGACGGTCGGCGTCAGCCAGAAGCGGTCGCGCTGCCACGGATAGGACGGCAACGCAGCGCGCGATTCGCCCGGCGCGAAGCGGTCGGGATCGACGCTCGCGCCGTGCGAGATCGCCGCGAGAATCGCCTGCCGCAGCGTCGCCGCGCTGCCGTGACCGCGCTTGAGCGTCGGCAGCGCCATGCCGGTTGCACCGGCGGCCGTGAGCGCCTGCTTCACGTACGTACGCAGGATCGAATGCGGCGAAACCTCGACGAACAGGCGCACGCCCTGCTCGATCAGATGCGCGATGCCGTCGCCGAAGCGCACCGGCTCACGGATATTGCGCCACCAGTAGCGCGCGTCGAGCTCGGTGCCGGCAAGCGCGCCGCCGGTCACGGTCGACACGTACGTGCCGTTGCCCAACTGCGGCCGCAGGCTCGCCAGTTCGGCCAGCACGACCGGTTCGATGCGATCCATGTGGCTGCTGTGGAACGCGTAGTCGAGATCCAGCATCTGGAAGAACTTGCCGCTGCCGCGCAGCGCCGCCTCCAGTGCCTGCAGACCCTGCAGCTCGCCCGCGAGCGTCACCGCGTCGGGGCTGTTGATGCCGGCGATCTCGACACGGCGCGCAAGCCCGTGGCGCGCGATCAGTTCGCGCGCCGCTGCATCGCCGATGCCGACGGCCGCCATCCGGCCGCTGCCGCGCGTCATCGCCTGCGCGCGGCTGCGGATCTTGATCACGCGCACCGCATCGGCGAGCGACAGCGCGCCCGTCACCCACGCTGCGGCAATCTCGCCGACGCTATGGCCGATCGCCGCGTCGTAACGCATCCCGTGAGCGTCGATCACGCGGATCATGCCGACCTGGATCGCGAACAGCAGCGGCTGCGCGTTCTCCGTCGCGGCGAGCCATTCGGCGCCCTGGCCGGCCAGCCATTCCGCGCTCGGGCCACCGCGCATCACGTCGACCAGCGACGGGCTGCCGTCGGCGCACCACAGCGCGTCGACTTCGTCGAGCGCCGCGCGGAAGACGGCGTTCTCGGCATAGAGCTCGTTGCCCATCCCGACCCACTGGCAGCCGTTGCCCGAGAAGACGAGCGCGGTGCGTGGCGTGTCGGCCGGAGCCTGGCCGGTCGCCACGCAGGCGGGCAACCCTTCCGGTGCCGGCTGGGCCAGCGCCACGAGTGCCGCACGGCCTTCGGCCAGGTCGGCCGGCGCGACGATCGCGCGATGCTCGAGCCATTGGCGACGACGTGCGGTCGCGGCGGCAAGCGCCTGCCAGTCGCCGCCGTTGTCGAGCATCGACAGATAGCGGCCCGCGAGCGCGCCGAGCGCATTCGCGCTGCGCGCGGTCAGGACGAGCGGAGACAACTGCGCGTGAGTCGGCTCGGGCGCGGCCGCCGACGTCTGGTTTGCAGCCGGCGCCTCGGTCAGCACGACGTGTGCGTTCGTCCCGCCGAAGCCGAACGAGTTGACGCCGACCGTCAGCGGCGCGTCGCCCGCATCGAGCGGCATGAAGCGATCGACGACACGCAGGCGCCCGCCGTCGAAATCGATGCCCGGGTTGGGCGTGACGAAATGCAGCGAGCGCGGTACCGCGCGATGCTTCAGGCACAGCACGGCCTTCAGCAGCCCGGCCATGCCGGACGCCGTTTCGAGGTGGCCGATGTTGGTCTTCGCCGAACCGATGAGCAACGGACGATCGGCCGGGCGCTCGCCCGACACGACGTCGATCAGCGCACGCGCCTCGATCGGATCGCCGACCGCCGTGCCGGTGCCGTGCGCCTCGAGATACGCCAGGGACTGCGGATCGATGCCCGCGCGCGCGTAGACGCTGCGCAGCAGCGACGCTTGCGCGGCCGCGCCCGGCACGCTGATACCGCCCGGCGAGTGGCCGACCGAGTTCACGCCGGAGCCGGCGATCACCGCATGGATCGTGTCGCCGTCGGCGAGCGCGCGATCGAGCGGCTTGAGCAGCACGAACGCGCCGCCTTCCGAACGGACATAACCATCGCCGGTCGCATCGAACGCGCGACAACGGCCGCGCGGCGACAACATCGACGCCTTGGAGAAACTGACGAAACCGAACGGGTGCAGCAGCAGGTTGACGCCGCCCGCGAGCGCCACGTCGGCTTCGCCGGACTGCAGCGCCTTGACGGCCTGGTGGAGCGCGACGAGCGACGACGAGCAGGCCGTATCGACGGACATGCTCGGGCCGCGCAAGTCGAACAGGTAGGACACGCGGTTCGACGCGATACTCAGGGTGTTGCCGGTCGCCGAATACGGATCGATCACGTTCAGATCGTCCATGTTGCGGTTGCCGTAATCCATGCTGGCGGCGCCAACGAAGACGCCGCAGTTGCTGCCGCGCATGTCGGCCGGGCGCACGCCCGCGTCCTCGAACGCTTCCCATGCGAGTTCGAGCAGCAGGCGCTGCTGGGGGTCCATCTGGGCCGCTTCGCGCGGGGAAATGCCGAAGAACGCGGCATCGAAGCCGGCGACGTTGTCGACGACGCCGGCCGAGAACGTGTAGCTCTTGCCCGGTTCGCGCTTGGACGGGTGCTGGTAGAAATCGGTGCCGAAGCGATCGGCGGGGATTTCGGTCACTGCATCGCGTTCGTCGCGCAGCAGTTGCCAGAAGTCGCCAAGATCGTTAGCGCCCCCGGGAAACCGACAAGCCACCCCAATTATTGCAATCTTACTGTTCATCTTTTATGTCGCTTTCTCGGATGCGCACGGTTGTTGCGTGCGGTTTCCGTCATCTTGTACCACATGCAGCAGTGCCGATCCGAGTTCCTCGGCGGCCAAATTTCGACATTCCGGAGTATCTGTGCCGTAATTTCGCCAAATGAAGTAATCGCTTTGCTGCGGGGAAACGCCCAGCTTTTGGAACACATGGGGCAAAGCGGGAACGTGGTCGCCGTAAAAACAAACGACTGTTTCACGATCGCTGGTGCGCAAATAATCGATCAGACGCCCGATCATTGCGTCTGCATTTTCGATGTGCCTCAGATACGCTGTCAGGTCGCGCCAGGACGCGTCTTCGCCGAGAGTATGCCTCGAAGTCGATTCCCCGGGCAAAACCTGCTCAAGGTGCAACGGGCCGTGGTTCTCCATTGTCATCGCGAAGATGAAGCGCGGGCGGGCGCGCGGCGGATCAAGCGCGGCGACGATCGCATCTGTGACGGCTTCATCCGAAACATACGGGCCGCAACGACGCGCCGTCGCAAAATGTTCGATATCGAAAAATCGCTCGAATCCGAGCAATGGGAATACACGCTTCCGACCGAAGAAGTCGGCGTAGTACGGATGAATCGCAAAGGTTTCGTAACCGCCCCGACTGAACCAGCGTGCAAGCGATGCGGACGCGCTACGGACGAAAGCATACGGATAGAACCTCGCGTATCCCAGCAACGCCTGCGGCAGCCCCGTCAGCATTGCGAATTCCGTGCGCATAGTGTTCGCGCCCCATGCTGGCACCGTCAACCGGCCATGGCTCACCGATTCGCGACGCGCCTCATCGAACCGTGCGAACGCTGATGACTCGAGCGCGGCGCTCATGCTGCGAATGTCAAAATAGGATTCGCTCTGGATCACAATGACATCCGGGTGTCGCCGCGGTACTCCGTTTGCATAGGGGCTCGCAGCAAGAGCGCGCCGGACAAGTGCAAACGTCGACGGACGCAATCCCTTCAGCAGATATGCGACGAACACGGCAAAGAAGCCGTTCCTTGCCTGGTCTGTACCAGGCTCGAGCGTCAGCGGCACGAGCGTCACGAGCAGCAGGCCGGCAACAAGCGAGGCCGCTGCCGCTGCGAGCCACCCTGCGGCAGCGACAAAACCTGACGCGACCGGGCGCTCAGCCACAAAGCCACATACGACGACAGCGATCCCGAACATGATGCCAACAACTTTGCCCACGCTCAGGAACGGAAGATACAACCGCGGATGCGAAAACAGCTGGCTAAAAAGGCTGAGATCGCTGAACACGAACGGCTCGCGCAACGACTCGTATTTTGCATTACTGACAACGGCAACGAGACCGACCACGGCAACCGATGCCCCAGCCGAGATAACCGGCCGCGATGTTACAGCCAGCACGACGTTATAAACGAATGCTACCCCGAGAATGTGGAGCACCATTGCCGCCCCCGAGCGCCGCAAGCCCGCACGCGGTACCGCTATCGCGTCCGGCACGAACGACAGTGCGGCGGCAACGCCAAGCGTCAACGCGTACCCATCGCTCAATTGGCACGTTCCTCACGTGGCAGATACGACAGGCGATCAAGGATTGCGTCGGCCATCGCGACCGGCAGCATCGTCAGCAAGCGCATGCCCACTGCGAGTGATGCCGGAAACGCGATCTCCGCGCGCCCGGCGTCGAGCTTGTCTCGGATGTGCGCTGCGGCACGATCGGCACTCCACATGAACGGCCGATCACCCGGAAATGCGTCGCTCATCGCAGTTTTCACGAAGCCGGGAAGAATGACTGTCATACCGATGCCGTCCCGGCTCAACAGTGGCCGAACGGAATCGCCATACGCCTTGATCGCGGCCTTGCTCGCGCAATACGCCGGCGAAATCGCCATTCCGCGCAGTGACGCCAGAGAACTGACCATCGCCACGCGGCCACGCTTACGTACGCGCATCCGGTCAAGTACCGGCAGCACGGTGTGGATCGCGCCGTAGAAATTCGTATCCACAACTGCGGTGGTACGATCGAGCCCCTCCCAGTCATCTGCGGACGCGATCGTGCTCGCGATCCCAGCGTTCGCGATCAACAGGTCAATTGGGTGACGGGCATCGAATGCCTCAAGCCAGGTACCGATCGCTGCCGCGTCGCAGACATCAATCACGCCAGTCAGCACCTCTGCACCGTTGGCGCGGCAAGCCGCCGCGGTTACATCGAGTTCCGCTGCGTTGCGGGCGACAAGGCCCAATACGATGCCCGGCTGCGCATACGCACGCGCGAGCGCGCGCCCCAGACCCGCACTCGCGCCAGTGATTAGGATGCTTCGTATCGGCTCACTAGGCATGCGAAGCCTCCAAACGACGAACCGTTTCGGAGACTGCCATGGCGATACCTCGGCGCGTGTAAAAGTCGCCATTGATCTGCGTATGGTGAATCACGTAATCAAGAAAGGCTTGATAGAGCACCATATCGGGCGATCCAGCCTCGCGCCAGAACGAATCCAGCCCATGCTGCCACGTAAGTCCAGGCATGTCGTAAATCGCGTCTCCAAGCGCAATCAGCGGACGCTGATGGTGCAATGCCGAAAGACCGACAGTACTATTGACCAGAACGACGCCCTGCGCATGATCCAGCAAGGTCGGCAAACGGCCAGCATCAATAAACCAAAGCCTGTCGCTGATACCGAACTCCCGCGCGCGTGATTGCGCGAAACTGCGATAGTCGATCAGCCCCGTGTCAAGCGGATGATTCTTGATCACCAGGCAGCTACCGGCTGGCGCATGCAGAGCAAACGATTGCAAAACCTGCTCGATCGCGTCCCGCACGCCGTCGAATGGGGAGTGGACGACGATCTGTGTATCCGAGTTGAGCTGGAGCGGGAAAAGATAGTACGGCCTCCCGGACTCCAGCAGTTCCTGCGTCACTCCATCAGCATGCCGATGCTGCCGCCGGGATTTCAGCGCGCGCGAAGCCAGCCCCGCGTACTCGACGAATCCGTTTCGGGGTCTATGGCTCTGATAATGCGGGAAGCGAGACGCGTACAGCGCGTTCGCAAGGCGATACCGGATATCGTGAAAAGCCCGCTCGTGCAGATTGTAGCCCGTCTCCAGCGCAGGCATACTCGCTGGGGTTGCTTCCCGCTGCCCGAAATACCATTCGGGATCACGCGGTAGTTGTGAGCGGCCGTTGACGCCGTGTTGCTCTAATGTAAGCCAGTTCGGTCGCACGTATCCCTCCTCGAACACCCGCACGGTGGCGCCCGCCCGTTCCGCGATGGCATGCACCGGACGATGGATTGGTCGACAATCCCCAAACATCAACACGTCGGTAAAGTCGCCGCCCTCGAGAACGCTCGAATACCAGTCCGACAACTGATTCAGCGGCAACGCGAAATCCCAAGCGTCGCAGCCGCCTCCATACAAAGCGTCTCCGCCGCAGAAATTGACTCGGCGGACGGCATGTCCGCACTCGCTCAAGGCAACCGCAAGGCGCCCGAAAAACGGCGAAGCCGTACCTTGCAAAAGCAAAAAGGAACGTCGCATGCGGAAAAGCAACGGGAAGTAACGTGGATGTAAGTCGCCCAAGCGACCGCCTGCCGCGGCATCGTCGCCAATTCAAATCATTGGGCGGCCGGCAGGAACTTTATTTTCCGTTGGCAAAAATAGACACGCGCAAGGTGGCTGGAATATACAACATTGCTGACCGAACGAATACACCCTGCTCAAAAATAACAACAGTCAACCGTCATCGACTAGGTAGCGCAGTCGAGGCGAGGTCATTATAATTACGTGCCTTTGGTGCACCGCAAGGTGCTCGGCCAGCGAATCCCCGACATTTCGTAAGCCTCGCCCCCTGCCTTGCCTTAGGGCAAACGCACCCGCGACATCAAGTCGTCACGATCATTTGATATGCACCCAGCCATGCTGGCGTGCATCAGAATGTGGCGACATTTCCGTTCGTTGATCGAGTCCGGATCGAATCCTCTGACTGGAACGAGCCACTAGCCAGGAAATCAACTTGGAACACGTATCGAGTAGCTCTGCTGTCACGCCTCTGCGCAGCCCTCAAAAAGGCCTGTTCGAGCGTATCAAGAAAATCAATCCGTTGCTGGCTATTACGGTGGTTTTGCCAACTGCGATCGCAACATTATATTTTGGCTTGATCGCATCGGACATTTACGTGTCGGAATCACGCTTCGTGGTGCGGAGTCCGCAGCGCACCGCCCAAACCAGCGTCGTTGGCGCGCTCCTGCAGGGTTCGGGCCTCTCCGGCGCAGATGCCAGCACCTATCCGGTGCTCGACTACATTCGCTCACGCGATGCGCTGCAGGAACTCAATCAGGACAAGTACATCGAGAAGGCGTATGGCGACCGGGGCGACTTTGTCAGCCGCTTCCATCGCAGCCTTGACGATAGCTTCGAAGCACTGTGGAAGTACTACGGCAATCACGTCGTCACGGTCGATTTCGATTCGTCCGCGTCGATCACGACGCTCAAGGTCCGGTCGTTTACCGCACAGGACGCACAAAACATCAACGAGCGCCTGCTGCAGTACAGCGAGCGCCTCGTCAACCAGATCAATGCGCGCGCAGCGCGGGACGCGATCAAATTCTCGCAAGATCAGGTGAACCTGGCCGCAACCAAGGCCAAGGACGCCGCCGCTGCGCTGGCGGCCTACCGAAACTCGAAGGCAGTCTTCGACCCGGATAAACAATCCGCGCTTCAGTTGCAGCAGATCGCCAGCCTGCAGAAAGATCAGTTTGACGCACAAAATCTGCTCGTCCAACTACAGTCTGCCGCGCCTGCGAACCCCCAGATCGCGCCTCTCAAGACGCGCATCACGACCCTGCAGAAACAGATCGAGATGATGACCGGCGCGGTCACCGGCCGCAGCGGATCGCTGTCCGACAAGGCTGCAAGCTATGTGCGACTCCAACTGGACGCTGAATTTGCGAACAAGGAACTCGCATCGGCCATGACGTCCCTCGAGAATGCACGCGCCGAAGCCCAGCGCCAGCAACTGTACCTCGAGCGCATCGTCCAGCCAGGCCAACCGGACGTCGCGATCGAACCGAAGCGACTGCAATCCATCGCAGCAACGCTTCTGATGGGCATTGTTGCATGGGGAATCCTCACCATCTTCATCGCCGGCGTGAAAGAGCACAAGGACTGAGTCCGCGATGCAACCACAACCGTCCTTCTCCCGGTCGCTCAAAATCCAGATGCGCGTGATGGGTGCGCTCATCATGCGCGAAGTCATCACGCGATACGGCCGCCACAACATCGGCTTCATGTGGCTGTTCCTGGAGCCGATGTTGTTCACCTTGGGCATCACGACTCTCTGGACGCTACTCAAGGCGACGCATGGAAGCACACTGCCGATCACCTCGTTTGCGGTGACGGGCTACTCGTCCCTGATTCTTTGGCGCAATTGCAGCAACCGATCGGTCAAGGCCATCGACGTCAACCTCGCGCTGCTCTATCACCGAAACGTACGAGCCTTCGATGTAATCGCGACTCGCATCATTCTGGAAATCATCGGTGCAACGTCATCGCTGATCGTCCTCACGCTCGCATTCTCGGCAGTGGGGCTGATGAGTTTTCCCGTCGATATCCTGACGATCCTGATCGGCTGGTTCCTCTTGTGCTGGTTCGCATTCGCGCTTAGCCTCGCCGTGGGGGCCCTGTCCGAACGATCGGAGACGATCGAGAGAGTCTGGCATATTGTGACCTACCTGATGTTTCCGTTGTCGGGCGCTGCGTTCATGGTGGACTGGGTACCGCCGAGCTATCGACATCTCGTGCTTTGGGTGCCGATGGTCCACGGGACTGAAATGATCCGGCACGGATTTTTCGGCGCCTCCGTGCACACGCACGAGGACCCATGGTATTTCGCAACGTTCAACGCCGTACTGTTGCTGATCGGGCTTGCGCTCGTTCGGGAAACTGGCCGGCGCGTGGAACCCGAATGATCATTCTCAACGACATCGTAAAGACGTACCACACGCGCTCGGGTAGTCGCAATGTACTCGGCGGCGTCAACCTGCGTGTTGCAAAGGGTGAAAAGGTGGGCATCCTTGGCCGTAACGGCGCAGGCAAGTCGACCCTGATTCGCCTGATCAGCGGCGCCGAACTACCAACCAGCGGCAGCATCCACCGCGGCATCAGTATTTCATGGCCACTCGCATTCGGCGGTGCATTCCAGGGCAGCCTGAGCGGACTTGATAACGTCCGCTTCATCTGCCGGGTCTATGGCGCGCCGATTAAGCCGGCTATCGATTTCGTTGAGGAGTTCTCCGAGCTGGGCATCTACCTGAAAGAGCCGGTCAAGACCTATTCTTCCGGGATGCGCGCCCGACTGGCCTTTGCCATTTCGCTGGGCGTCGAGTTCGACTGCTTCCTGATCGACGAAATCGTCGCGGTCGGCGACAGCCGGTTCCACCAGAAATGCCATGTCGAACTGTTCGAGAAGCGCAAAGATCGCGCGATGATCATCGTGTCTCACAGCCCACAGTACATTCGCGAGCACTGCAGCCGGGCAACTGTACTCGACAACGGCCAACTGCACGACTTCGACTCGGTCGACGAGGCGCTGCACCATTACCATCTGCTGTCGAGCTAGTCGTCGCCACGTCGATCCTGCAATCATCCGCGTCGGCGCAACGCGCCGCGCCGCCATGAAACAATGCAACCGTGCAGCGTCGGAATAGCGCGACGACGCCATCCAGTCTGCTTTCGAGGAAGTAGCGCCAGGGGCTCGGTTGCGCGCAATGACGCATTCGATCAGGTGCGCCGGACAGACCGCAAACGCCGCTTCAATCTTTGCGCAGGACACCCAAGCAAAAAAGCGGCTATGTCAGCCCCAGCGCACTCGACGAACTGAAGCAACTTCATGCGGCTTGCGAATCTGCGCACGTACCAAGGCTCGCGCAGAAAGTCGAACATAGGCATGGCTCGCCGCGACCTCTGCAGCAATACCCCGACATAACGCGCGAACAGTTGCAGGCGCCCCAAACGGAATCCGGCAACCGGCGGCATGCGACCGGTAACGCAGTCGTTACTACTACACGAGTCCACGGGCAGAGTCGGCAAAAATACCCGAAATCGCGAACTGAAGGTGCGTACAAGGTTACGAGAATGAGCGCCGGAACTGGATTTACAACCAGTTCTGGCATTGTCGGAACTTGATGACGCAAGATGCCATACGTATTTTTGCGCCTGCCGCGAGTCCGACGCTCGCGGATTCGACGCCGTGACCTCGCATTGCTTAACGTTTGCGAAATCTTCTATCAACGCAAATACCTCAACTCAGCCGGCAGATCCGTCAAATAGCCTGTCCGACGAGCGCTGCCCTTTGCAACGAACATGCACTAGCACGTCATTGTGACGAATCTGCAACACCGACGCAGAACAGACAAGCGCTTCCATTCTTCGCGCCACGTACATACCATTCGCGGCATACCCGGAACGCGCGACGATCCCCCACCGCTCATACCCGGCAATTCGACTCCCATCCTCGCAAAAGACCGCTGCCAGCGTACTTTTTCTAGTCGCAGGAGCACATCAACCGGGGCATCCAATGCAACCTCGTTACTCAAGAAATTCGAGTGCGCTCTATCAGCAATCTCAATACACTGGAAAATTCACGCCGGATGTGAAAAGATCATCTGTTTTTGAAACATCGCTGACCTGATTTTACAATCTTCTCGTTGCGGTGACGGAAAATGAGGCTGTTGTGGATGAATCCGTCACCGTAGTGGAAAGCTTACTAAGACACCTGGAATTCGTCAGACCATCGAATCCAAGCATCGAGCGCGCACTTCACACGAGTGGACAAGCCGGGACCCCGGCATCAATCTCGATCCGAGAACCCTCCACTGCATCGAGAATACGATGCGTATCGCGTGATGCGGTGACATGCTAGCGGGCCATTATCGAGCCATCCGGGACGGTCGTGTTCGCGCGTTGCGGTCCCCGACAGATTTCAGCGCATTCCCAACCTACTCGCACCGCCACGGCGGTCAAACACCTCGGGGAACTTGTTTCCATGATTCAGATGCATAACCCTGCAGCCAGCCTTTCGGAGTTGTTCGGTTACCATGACGAACGCTTCGTCACCGTCGCTTATCAAACGCTTTTGCGGCGTGCGCCGGATGCCGAGGGCATGCGCTACTATTTGAATCGCGTCCGCACCGGCGTCAGCAAGACCGAGGTGATCGCGCAACTGTGTCTGAGCGCCGAGGGCAAAGCCGCACGCGTAGCCCTTCCCGGTCTTGACGAACTGCTTCAGGCCCACAAGCGCCGGAAGCTATGGTCGCCACGTTCTTGGTTCCAGCGTTCATCGACACCCGCAGCGCTCACACAAGAGCATACTGTTCGCGCAATCGAGAACAAACTGAACGCGTTCAGCGAAGCCATTCAGTTACAGATGGCAGAGTTTGATCGCAAGCTGGAACGATTGACCGCGCTGGCGGAATCGCTCGCGGCCGGCGAAACCTCGGGCGCGCTACCTGCGCCGGTTGCAAATGCGGAATCAACCTATCAGGCAGCAACTGCTCACGATCCGATTGCGCGCCGCTATGACGCAGCGCTAGCCGCTCTGCGTCCGCGCTTCACCGCTCAGGCATCCGAGCCGTCGGCCATCGCGACCGATATCTGTATTTCGATTCTGATGCCCGTTTATAAGGTACCGCTCGAGTACCTGGCGAAGGCAATCGAATCGGCGCAATACCAGAGCTACAAGAACTGGGAACTATGCATCGTCGACGACGGCTCCAATCAGCCGGATCTCGCTCGGTTCTTGCGTGACGCCGCGTCCCGCGATTCACGCATCAAGGTCTCGATCGAGGAAACGAATCGCGGCATCGCCGGTGCGACGAACATCGCGCTTGCGATGGCGTCCGGGGAGTTCATCGCTTTGCTCGACAATGACGACATGCTCACGTTCGATGCATTGCATCACGTCGTGTCTGCACTGCACGAGACCCCCGAACTGGACATGATCTACTCCGACGAGTGCAAGATCGACGACGCCGGCAATCCAATCCAGCTGTTCACGAAACCGGACTGGAGCCCGACCATGCTGTTCAACTGCATGTACACGGGCCATCTGTCGATCTACCGGAAGTCCTTGGTCGAAAAGGCCGGCAAGTTCCGGTCCGAATACGATTTCTCCCAGGATTACGATCTCGCGCTGCGCATTGCCGAGATGACCGAGCGTGTACATCACATCGACCGCGTGCTCTACGGCTGGCGAATGATTGCCGGCTCTGCCGCGCAAGGTGACAAGCCGCACGCGCGCGCGACGAACATCGCAGCACTGCAAGATGCTGCAGCCCGCCGCAATCTGCAAGGTGAAGCTTGCCCGGAACGTGCCGCCAATCACTTCCGGATCACCGTTTCGTCGATGACCGAAAAAGTCTCGATCGTCATTCCGTCGGATAACTTCAACAACATCCAGGATTCGATTGCATCGATCGTCGACAACTCGTTGTACGGCAATTATGAAATCCTGGTCGTCACGAACTCGAAGCTGATAAAGAAACTGAACAAGTCCGGGGTGCCGAAATGCGTCCGGTTCGTTCCGTTCGACAAACCATTCAATTTCTCGTTGAAGTGCAACGAAGGTGCGGCCCTGGCGACCGGCGAGATCGTCGTCTTCTTCAACGACGATGTACGCGTCGTGTCGAAGGACTGGATTGAGATGATCCTCGAGGGCTTCGCAGTCGGCCCGAACGTCGGTGTGGTCGGCCCCAAGCTCTTGTACGAGAACTATCTGATCCAGCACGCAGGCATGGTAAGCGGCGTGCGCGGGCTGGTCGGAACGGCATTCCATTGCCTACCGCATGAAACCGACACGCACTTCAGCATGGCCATGTGGCTGCGCGAAGTATCGCTGATCTGCGGCGCATGCCTCGCCATGCGCAAGAGCGTGTTCGACCGGGTCGGCGGTTATGACGCAATCAACGCACCGATTTCCCACTCGGATGTCGATCTCTGCTTCCGGGTTCGCGAAGAAGGATACACCTGCCTCTACACGCCGCACGCGACGCTCATCCACATTGGTCATATGTCGATTGGCGAAACGGAAAAGGCGGAAGTCGTCCACAACGTCGTGCGAAAGAAGGACAAATCCGACATCTTCCTGCTGCGTCGCTGGGGCAGGGAAACTTCGTACGATCCCTATTTCCCGCCGGCGATGCGCGACATCCTGTTCCATGACTCTCCGGATACGTGGCAACTGTATGCCGACGTTCCCCAGGCACCGGAAGGCGGCAAAGACATCCTGCTGGTCTCGCACGACCTTACGGGCAGCGGTGCACCGCGCGTCGTGTTTGAGATGGCGCGAGTACTGCGCGAGGCCGGCCATTTCGTCGTCGTTGCCTCTCCGACGGACGGCGTCTTCCGCCAGCAGCTCAATGAGCTTGGCGTGCCCGTCATCATCGACGAACTCCTGCTGCGCCAGCATCCTTCCGTCGAACGTTTTGCGCGCAATTTCGATCTCGTGATCGCCAATACGGTTGTCACATGGCCGGCGATCAAGCAGTTGAGTTCGGTCGTCGACACGTACTGGTACATCCACGAAATCTCGCTGCTCGATCATTTGCTGAACATTCAGCCCGATATCACCGAGGCATTCTCGGTGGCGAAAGGGATCTGGGTCGGCAGCGACCATGCTGCGGTGCTGGTCAAGCGCCTGCGCGCCGACGCCGAAGTGATCAAGTATGGCGTCAAGCCTCACAACGACAAGCCTCTGCCGCCCACAAAGGGGCGCTTCCCGCTAAACGTGTCGCTGATGGGTTCGTACGAACCGCGCAAGGGCCAGGACTTGGCCGTCGCAGCATTTGACCTGCTGCCGCCGGAATACCGTTCGAAACTTCGCCTCAATCTCTACGGTCGCGTGCTCGACGAACATTTCTTCCGTGCCGTCGAGACCAATGCACGTACGTTGCCGGAAATCACGATCCGGACGGAAATCCCGTACGAACGCTACGTCGAGGAATTGTCTGCGGCGGATGCAATCCTGATCGCGTCGCGCGACGATACCCTCCCGCTGGTATCGATCGACGCACTCGGTGTTGCCAAGGTACTCATGTGCACGAATACAACTGGCACGTCTTCGTACATCGAACACGGCGTCTCCGGCTTCGTGTCGCGCTCACCCGAACCGCAAGCGATCGCCGAGATGCTGCGTGAGGCAGTCGATCGCGCCAGTGAGCTTCCGGCGATCGCGATCGGTGGCAAAAAGGTGTTCGACGATCAATTTTCGGTCCAGGCGTTTACGAATGCTTTTTTCACTGCGTGTGGCGTAGCACCCGACGCCCATGCGAGGAAAAGCCATGCAACGGTTTGACGACGGAAAATCGCTCGCGGGCGCGCGCTGCACCGTGCTCGGAGCCAACGGCTTCATTGGCACGAATCTGTGTCTCGCGCTGCATCGCGCCGGCGCAACGGTGATCGGCGCTGGGCGGTCCGCGGCCGCGCGGGCGGAACTGGCTGAAAAAGTCACATGGCGACGCGCCGATCTCGCGACCGGCAGCGGGCTCGATGATGCGATCCGAAGCAGCGACTTCGTCTTTCATCTCGTCAACACGCTGCTGCCTGCCCCGTCCAACGAGGCAAAAAGCCGTGACGTGGAAGAGAATCTCGTGGGCACGCTGCGCCTTCTCGAGCTGTGCCGTGCGCATGGCGTCAAGAAGGTGATATATGCGTCCTCAGGCGGCACGGTGTATGGCCCCCAATCCGTCGTCCCGATCAACGAAGACGCCATCCCTCGCCCGATCTGCTCGTACGGCATCGTCAAGCACGCGGTCGAGGGTTATCTGCACCTGTTCCGCCATCTGCACCAGCTTGACTATGTCGCGCTGCGCATCGCCAACCCGTTCGGCGAATATCAGATGCCGCACGACCAGGGTTTGATCGCCACTTTGTTCGGCAAGGCGTTGAGCCGTACTCCTATCAGCATCTGGGGCGACGGAAGTGTCGTACGCGATTATGTGTACATCCAAGACGTCGTCGAAGCGATCATCACATCGACGACGCTGGACACGCCGCACTCGCCGCGCATCTTCAACATCGGTAGTGGCGTGGGAAAATCCGTCAACGACGTCATTCAGTCGATCGCCAGCATCCATCGTGATTTACCCAGCGTGGAATACAGCCCCGGCCGCGCTGCCGATGTTCCGATGAACATTCTCGATATCCGTCGCGCACGCGACTACCTGGGATGGACGCCTCGCACCGACTGGCAGTCTGCACTGGGCATCACGTACCGCTGGCTGTGTGGCGCGCTGAATGCGGCCGAAGGCACGCACCCATATGCAGCCACTGCGTAACTGGGCCGGCTGGCTTGGACGATGGCGTTGGACGGCAAAACATCTCGACATCGGCACGAATCCAAACGGCGGCGACGTGACAGCGACGCTAACGCGTCGCGTCCGTCCCGGCTGGTACATGGTCGAGCTACAGATTGCGTCAGGTGCCGTGCGCTGCAAATGCACGATCCACGCCGCGGCCAACCTGGACCAGACTGCCTTTCCGCTCTTCGCCTACTCTGGGCGATTGTGTAAACGGCTGATTTTCGTCGAGCGAAGCGGGATCGTGCAATTTCGCTTCGACCCGCCTGCTACGGGTTTCTCGATCACGCAGTTTGCGCTGGTCCGGGTCTCGCAACGCTTCGCACAATCGCGCATGCATACGCGTCTGCTGTCGACAGCCCCTGCGTATCGTGCAATGGTCCACCGAAGCGCCAACGCCATCGCAATAAACGAACTTTGGCAACATTACTGCGCGGCGTTCGATCAACGCAGCGAAGATGCACAGTATCTGAATTGGGTGCGTGAGTTCGACTCGCCGACCGAAGAGGATCAAACGGCGATACGCAGTGCTATCGAACAATCGGCAAACTCGCCACTCGTTTCCGTCGTCGTACCGGTGTACCGTCCGAATTGCGAGTGGCTGCGCCAAGCCGTCGAGTCGGTTCTTACGCAATCCTATCCCCACTGGGAATTGTGCATCGCCGATGATGGATCGGCGGATCCGGACGTCACGGCACTGCTGGACGAATATCGTTCGAATGACGCACGCATCAAAGTCGCACATCTCTCCACCAATGGCGGCATTTCGGCAGCGTCGAACTCTGCGCTGGCGCTCGCGACCGGCGCGTGGATTGCACTGCTCGATCAGGATGACCTGCTTGCCGAGCACGCGCTCTTCTGGATCGCGGACGCGATCGGGCGATTGCCGCACGCTCGGCTCATTTATTCGGACGAAGACAAAATCGACGAGACCGGCGCACGCACGGATCCCTACTTCAAAAGCGATTGGAACAGAGACCTGTTTTACTCGCACAACATGATCTGCCATCTCGCGGCTTATGCGCACCCGCTAATCATCGAGGTCGGCGGATTTCGCACGGAATTCGATGGCGCCCAGGATTACGATCTGGCGTTGCGCTGCATCGAACGCCTTCCCGCGACATCGATTCACCACATCCCGCGCATTCTTTATCACTGGCGCATACATGGCGGCAGCACCGCTTCCGACACCAACGCCAAACCCTACGCGCTTGCCGCCGGGCAGCGTGCGCTCGACAGTCACTTCAAGCGGGGCAACATTGCAGCGCACGTCGAGCCGGACGGCTCCGCTTACCGGGTACGCTACCCGCTGCCGTCTGACCTGCCACTTGTCAGCCTGCTCATCCCGACGCGTAACCAAACCGAATTGCTGCGCGTCTGCGTGGAGTCCATTCTCAGTCGAACCCAATACCCCAACTTCGAGATCCTGATCATCGACAATGGATCGGACGATCCCGATACCTTGCAATATTTGCGCGATATTGCTTCCGAGCCGAAGATCCGGATTCTCGACGACCCCCGTGAATTCAATTATTCGCGCCTCAACAATCTTGCCGTCCAGCATGCGCGCGGGACGATACTCGGGCTCGTCAACAACGACATAGAGGTCATCAATTCAGACTGGCTAACCGAACTGGTCAGCCATGCGGTGCGCCCGGAAGTCGGTGCGGTCGGCGCACGGCTCTGGTACAGCGACGAAACCATTCAACATGCCGGCGTGGTGCTCGGCATCCATGGTATCGCCGGCCATGTCCATCGGTTCCTACCCAAAGGGAGTCGCGGTGTACGCGATCGGGCGTGCCTGATCCAGTCATACTCTGCGGTGACCGGCGCGTGTCTGTTCGTCCGAAAAGCACTCTACGAGGAAGTGGGTGGTCTGAACGAGGTGGACCTCGCAGTCGCGTGCAACGACGTCGACTTCTGTCTCCGACTGCGCGAAGCCGGATATACCAATATCTGGACACCTTACGCGGAACTTTTCCATCACGAATCCGCAAGCCGCGGTCTCGACGACGCGCCCGAAAAGATCGAGCGCAGCGCGCGCGAAGTCGCATACATGCAACGTACCTGGGGCGAACAGTTGCTCGACGATCCGGCCTACAATCCGAACCTCAATCTCGATGCAGAGGATTTCAGCTATGCATGGCCGCCTCGCATCTCCCCCGCTCGCACCGCGCTTGCGCGCCATCACGCCGAACGCCCCGTCATTCCGACATGAGTTATCCGATCCCACCCGACACGCCGAGGCGCGTCCTGCTGGAAATGCGCCCCGCCCTCGACGGCTTCGCCGGCATTCCACAGGAAACCCGACTTCTGTTCCGCAATCTGGCCAGCAGCCCCTCGATCGAGATCGCCGGACTGCTGCAGACATCGCTGCGATTTCTGGAGCCCGGCACCGCATTGCTTAGGGACAGCGCGGACGACCGCACGCGTCCGATCAGTGAACAGTTCAATCGCTACTCGCGGGTAATCGTCAGTCTCGATACGAAGCCGAGCGACAAGCTGCTGAACGAAATCGAACTCTATCTGAAACGCCGACGCATCGCGTATGGCCTGATGCTGTCAACGGTATTCCACGGCCGACGCAGCAAGATTCCGCTCACACGCTTCGAGTCCCGCCACTTCGAGGAGTACGTGTGGCAGGCTCTGTTCAGTAAAACCTTGCCGGCGGAAGACTTCGCGCACGTCACGTCGCGCCCTTTTCGCGTCTGCACGATTCCATGGAACATCATGCAGTCGGCGGGAATTCTGTCAGCCAAATGGCGCAAGCGCGCCGTTTATCCGACGATCGACACTACCGGCCACGACGTCTTCATTGCGCAGACGCCGTATCCCGGCCGCGTCACATCGGGTACGACACTGGTCATCCGGTATCACGACGCGTTGCCGATCTTCATGCCACACGCGTTCGCAAACAAAATGCGGCATCAGACAACGCATTTTCGCGCCCTGGCAGATAACGTCGCCCAAGGCGCTTATTTTGCGTGCGTCTCGGAGTCCACTCGCCAAGACCTGCTTTCCGTGTTTCCGGAACTGGACGCGCGCGCCGTGACGATCCCGAACATGGTCTCGCATCATTACTATCCGGAGAACTCACCGCCGAACCGTGTCGAATCCATCATCCTGACGAGGCGCAATGCCAACATCAAGGACGTACCGTCACGGCCCGCGCCAGGTACGCCGTTCCGCTATCTGCTGATGGTGTCGACACTCGAGCCGCGAAAGAATCATTCGCTGCTGATTTCCGCATTCGCCGCACTACGGGCGTCGTCCGATCCGGATCTGAAGCTCGTTATCGTGGGTGGCATCGGATGGGATGCAGATCCAATCATCCGCGACATGCGCCCGTGGATCGAGCAGGATGCGCTCTACGCGCTGGAAAGGGTTCCGGCCGACGAACTGCGGGTGCTCTATCGTCATGCGGCAGCGACCGTCTGCCCGAGCGTCGCGGAGGGTTTCGACTTTTCAGGCGTCGAGGCAATGCGCAGCGGTGGTGTTGTTGCGGCATCGGATATTGCCGTACACCGGGAAATCTATGCGGACGCCGCAGAGTACTTCAACGCACATTGCGTGACGAGCCTGACCGATTGCCTCGAGCGGATGCTCCACTCAACGGATGCGAGCAGCAAGCGTCTGCACGCAGTCGAGCGCGGCGCAGTCGTCTCGGAGCGATATCTTCCGCATAACGTGCTGCCTCAATGGGAAGCATTTCTCGCGCGAATCGCCTCCTGCGCGTAATTACGACACGAGGAGCGAACCCTCCGCTCCTCGTCTGCAGTTCCGACAATGTATGTCAGAAATACTCGGCGTCGGCAAATGCGGAAGCAGCCGCATCCTTCGCGGATACGAGTGCCTCTTCCTTCACTGGCCACTCGATCGCCAGCGCCGGGTCGTCCCACTTGATTGCGCGCTCTGCATCCGGGTACCAGTAATCGGTTGTCTTGTACAGAAACTCAGCCGACTCCGACGTTACGACGAATCCGTGCGCGAATCCTTCAGGCACCCAAAGCTGCCGCTTGTTTTCAGCCGACAACCTGACGCCAACCCACTTGCCGAACGTCGGTGACGCACGACGGATGTCGACGGCGACATCAAGCACTTCTCCCGCCACAACACGCACGAGCTTGCCCTGCGCATGGCGGATCTGGTAATGAAGACCGCGCACCACGTTCTTCGCCGACTTCGAATGGTTATCCTGGACGAACGAAACAGATTGACCGACGGCCTCTTCGAACACCTTCTGATTGAAGCTTTCGAAGAAAAAACCTCGCGCATCGCCGAATACCTTCGGTTCGAAGATCTTGACGTCGGGAATAGCGGTCTCAATGACGTTCATCGTGCCGCTTCCTTCAGAATGTCCTTCAGATAGCTGCCATACCCGTTCTTGCTCAGCGGCTGCGCGAGACGAAGCAGCTGCTCCGCGTCGATATAGCCGAGCCGGTACGCCACTTCCTCGATACACGCGATCTTCAACCCCTGGCGATGCTCCATCGTCGAGATGAACTGCGACGCGCTGAGCATTGATTCGTGCGTTCCGGTGTCCAGCCACGCATAACCCCGCCCCATCGTCTGCACGTCGAGCGTACCTTCCTTCAGATAGAGCGCGTTGAGATCGGTGATCTCAAGTTCGCCACGCGGCGATGGTTTGATCGACTTTGCGAATTCAACGACGTGCTCGTCATAGAAATAGAGCCCCGTCACCGCAAAGTGCGATTTCGGCTGTTCAGGCTTTTCCTCGATACTGATGGCCTTGCCCGTGTCGTCGAACTCCACGACCCCGTAGCGCTCCGGATCCTGTACGCGATAGGCGAATACACTGGCCCCGGACGTCTTGGCGGCAGCTTTTTGCAGCAACGGCGCAAAATCGTGACCGTAAAAGATATTGTCGCCAAGGATCAGCGCCGACGGATCGCGACCGATGAACGACTCACCAAGCAGGAACGCCTGCGCAAGCCCGTCGGGACTCGGCTGGATCTTGTATTCCAGGTTGATGCCCCATTGCGATCCATCGCCTAGCAATTGCTCGAAGCGAGGCGTATCCTGCGGCGTCGAAATGATCAGAATGTCCCGGATTCCCGCGAGCAGCAGGGTGCTCAGCGGGTAATAGATCATCGGCTTGTCGTAAATCGGCAGCAATTGCTTGCTAACGGCCTGCGTCGCGGGATAAAGCCGGGTGCCGGACCCACCGGCGAGAATGATGCCCTTCCGTTTCATGTTGTCTTTACTCCTGCCTCAGTCGTGTATTTCGGAAAAGACGTGATCGACACCAAGGCGCCAATTCGGCAGATGTAGCCCGAACGCGCTGGTCAGCTTGCCGCAATCCAGCCGTGAATTGGCGGGACGCGTGGCCGGCAACGGATATTCGTGCGTCGCGATCGGTTGAATGTCTTTCGACTTCAGTTTCAGAGCGAGGCCACGACGCTCCGCCGAGGCGACCACATGGCACGCGTACTCGTGCCATGTCGTTTCACCGCTGGCGGCCAGATGATAGGTACCGTAGCCGAAGGCATCCGGCTGCTGGCCCTGACGCGCCACGAGATGTGCCGTCACGTCAGCGATCAGCGACGCAGAAGTCGGGGCGCCCACCTGATCCGCCACGATCTTGAGCTGATCACGCTCGCCCGCTAGACGCAGGATGGTTTTCAGGAAATTGGCACCATGCGCACCGACGACCCAGCTGGTCCGCAGAATCAAGTGCCGACATCCGGAATTGCGTACCGCCTGCTCGCCCTCCCACTTGGTCGTGCCGTAGATGGACTGTGGGTCCGTCGGATCTGATTCCCGGTAGGCTGTGGTTCCCGAACCCGAGAACACATAGTCGGTCGAGTAGTGAACGATCATCGCACCGTGTGCGGCGGCCCACTCTGCCATGACACCCGGCGCCGTGCCGTTGATTGCACGTGCGACATCCGGCTCGCTCTCTGCCTTGTCGACAGCCGTATAGGCTGCCGGATTGACGATCACATCGGGGCGTTCGCGATCCAGGACGGCCAGGATGCTGTCGGCCTTGCCGAGATCCATATCCTGACGCGTCAGCGCGGACACGGCGCCCAACGGAGCCAGCGAGCGACACAACTCGAAACCGACCTGGCCATTCGCGCCGCTGATCAAGATTCGCCGCATCCTCACGCTCCGTATTGCTTTTCAATCCACGAGCGATACTGTCCGCTCGTGACGTTCTTTACCCACTCCTGGTTCTCGAGATACCACGCAACCGTCTTGCGGATGCCCGTCTCGAATGTTTCGGCCGGCTTCCAGCCCAGTTCGCGCTCGAGCTTGCGCGCGTCGATTGCGTACCGGCGATCATGACCAGGACGGTCCTGGACGAAACTGATTTGCTTTGCGTACGACTCGCCGTCAGCACGCGGCTTCAATTCGTCGAGAATCGCGCAGATCGTGCGCACCACATCGAGATTGGCTTTTTCATTCCAGCCACCTACGTTGTAGGTCTCCCCAAGCACCCCGGATTTCAGTACCACGCGAATCGCCGAGCAGTGATCCTTCACATAGAGCCAGTCGCGGATCTGCTGCCCGTCGCCATAGATCGGCAGTGGCTTGCCCGCGAGGGCATTAAGGATGACAAGTGGAATCAGTTTTTCGGGAAAGTGGTACGGGCCGTAGTTGTTCGAACAGTTCGTGGTCACGACAGGTAACCCGTACGTGTGATGCCATGCTCGAACCAGGTGATCGGATGCTGCCTTGCTGGCCGAATACGGGCTGTTCGGCTCATAGGGATTCGTTTCCGCAAAAGGCGGATCGTTCGCGGTAAGCGTACCGAAGACCTCGTCGGTCGATACATGAAGGAATCGGAACGCATTGCGCTCGTCGTCCGGCAACGCACTCCAGAAACCGCGCACCGATTCGAGCAGATTGAACGTTCCCACTACATTCGTTTGAATGAATTCCCCAGGTCCCGTGATCGACCGGTCTACGTGGGATTCTGCTGCGAAATTGACGACAGCACGCGGCCGGTATCGTTCGAGCAACGCGCCGATGAATTCACGATCACCGATATCGCCACGCACAAACGTATGACGGCTATCACCGTCCAGCGATTTCAGCGTATCCAGGTTGCCTGCATACGTCAGCTTATCAACGTTGAGTATGTGCTCGTCACTACCCGAAAGCCAATCCAGCACAAAATTGGCACCAATAAACCCGGCTCCGCCAGTAACGAGCAACATAAATTCCCCCAGTTAAATAATCGAGCAAAAAATCGAAACCCATTCGATACAATAATCGAGGCCTCGTTTCGATTTGCCGTATTTTATATTGACAGGACCGCTGATTCAGCAGGCATCAAACCCGGACGACACTAGCCTGGCGTCGACCCATTCCGCACGCACTACCCGATCCTCTGGAAATCGGGCGTGCGTGGCCCTAACAGCGCCGTCAACTTAGCGCGTAACCTGGATACCCGTCACGACAGGGTATGCGACAGAAAATACGAGGTTCAGTACCTTCTGGATGTCGGTGATCGGCGCATTCGATACGTACAGCAAATCCTTGTTGTCCATCATGAAATTGCGCGCGATGAAAAACGAATTGGGATCGTGAAGATCAAGTCGATAAATAACTGGCACCTTGCCGTCTGCAGTCACGCGAGCCGGCTGATTCGGCCAATTGAGCGAACTCGCGCCCTCCATACGGAATATGAACACACCCCGTGCATCGGAACGCGCATCTTCGAGGCCACCAGCACGTGCGAGGGCTTGCGCAAGCGAGATGCCCTGGGCTTCGAAATTGATTTCCTGATTCTTGCCGGTCGCGCCCAGTGCCAGGAAGCTGTACGGCTGGAAAAGCGCAGTGACGACATCACCTGCACGCAACGGGACATTTTGCTTCGGATCTCGAATCACGGTTTCGAGCGGAAGCGCCACGACCTTGTCGCCGCGGGTCACTTGTAGCGTGATCTTGTCAATCGGCTGACGCACGCCGCCGGCACTTGCCAGTGCATCCAGCAACCGTTCGCCGCGGGCCGACAACTGCATACGATTACTGCTCACCACGTCGCCGACAACTGTGACGTAAGAGGTTGCATTTCGCGACAGACGGACCAGGACTTGCGGATCGTGCGCGATATTCTTCAGATGATTCGTGATATCGCGCGCCAGTTGCGTCGGCGTTCGACCAGTAGCCTTGACATTACCGACGAATGGCACGTTGATGATGCCGCTGCCGTCGATCGTCTGCTCAGGCAGCACCGTCACGCGAGCGTTGCTGGGGCCGCTCCGGCCATCACCCTGCACTGCCCCGAAGAGCATCGCCGGTGGCGCCTCCCAGATCGATACCTCAATCGTGTCGCCGACCCCGAGTTGTTGCTGGAAATCGGCTGCGACTCCAAGCGTCGTTGCAAAATCCGCACTCCCGCGTGCAGCGTAGAGTTTGCGGGCGACATCGTCGGTTATGTCGACAATCTGGATTCCGGTCGCGTTCTCGGCTGTGGCGGATGAATTCGCTGCGCGATTGACCTGAGCGGTGCTGGGCCCCGACGTCGGTACGATAGAACAACCGGCGAGCGCGCCGATCAGCAGCACCGGCGTTATGGCACGGCTTAGCAAATGCGACATGAAGTGCGAATTTAAAAATAGACTGGCGCGAATTGTCGCACAGTGCGAGATGACATAGAATAATTTGACCATATATATTGCACGAGTCTGCTGAACTCGGCAAACATACGTCCTGCTGAGACGACCAGCTCCCGCGTAGCGCAACTCCATTACAATCTAGTGACACAATTTCTTCTGGACGTCACGCGTCTTGCCAAACGTTTTCACGATGGTCTGATTCCCACCGGCGTCGATCGAGTCGGATTGGCCTACATTGAGCGATACGGCGAACAAGCGCGCGCGATTCTGAGCGAGCAGGGGTTTTCCGTGATGATGTCGGAACAGAACTCCCAACGCATCTTCTCGTTGCTGTTGTCGACAAAACGCGACACAGGGCTGTTGCGCAGGATCATCGCCCAGACCATGCTCAGGCCGCTAGCCTCGGCCGGGTTGCAAGATGCGACGCTGCTGCATACCAGTCACAACGGTATGGAGTTTCCTCGCTATTACCGTGCAATGAATAAGCGCAATGCTCGCACGGTCTTCATGGTACACGACCTCATCCCGCTCACCCATGCGGAATACTGTCGCCCCGGCGTCGGTGATGCGCATCGCGCACGCATCCGTACAGCCTTACGACATGCAAGCGGGCTGATCGCCAACTCCCAGGGTACGCTTGATGCGCTTGCCGACGAGGCACAACTGTCCGGTTTGCCGTTGCCGCCCACCGTCGTCGCACATCTCGCGCCGGCGCCACTGCAGCGGATCGCGAGTGCCCCGCCGCTGAGCAAGCCATATTTCGTCATGCTAGGCACCATCGAACCCAGGAAGAACCACTGGTTCATGCTGCATGTATGGCGCAGGCTGGTCGAACTGCACGGCGACGCCGCGCCGAAACTCGTGATCGTCGGCCGTCGCGGCTGGGAATGCGAGAACGTCGTCGACATGCTCGAGCGCTGCGCCGAACTGCGCGGCTTTGTCATCGAGGAGTCGGGTTGCTCGGACGAGCGCCTCAACACGCTGCTGCAACATGCTCGCGCACTGCTTTTCCCGTCTTTCGCAGAAGGCTATGGCCTACCCCTCGTCGAAGCGCTTGCGTTGAACGTACCGGTGCTGGCCAGTAATATCGCCATCTTCCGTGAGATCGCCGACGACATCCCCGATTATCTCGATCCGCTTGACGGACCGGGATGGCAGGCAAAGATCATGTCGTATGCAGCAAACGACAACCCGGAGCGTTCGGCTCAGCTGTTGCGCATTCCCCGCTTTCGTGTGCCAACGTGGCGTGATCATTTTGACCGCGTCGATGCATTCCTCGCCACACTGAACTGAACGATGACTCGCCTGATTCCCGCCCTGATGGACTGGGTGCACTTACAACCATTCAACCGCCATTGGGCAACCCGAGCCAAATGCGGCGCATAGTCAACGGAGCCGCGGCGATCTGGCATCGCCACGCAACACGCGCAAGGCCGCACCGTCTGGCCGATTGGTCGACCGAAGTCATCGTGGCCGGCCCAATCGCCGCTCGACCGTCGCCAGGATTGCCCCCCCTGTCCTGGCTGCCATCGACTGGCGGCAACAATACAGACCAGGTCGTCTCCGCGCTCGACGCGAGACTGCAATGCGCGCCTCAGACGGATACGTCACACGCAATTGAGGCGTTGATGTCCCGCGTATTGGCGTCGGATGCGCTACACATGCGCTCCAGGATCGTCCCTTTACCGAGCGAACTGGAACACGATGCAACGCATCCCGCCGTCCTTCTGATCGACGAACGAACCCATTCGGCAGTCGATCCTGGCTCACGCCCAACGCAGCGCGCAAGACAATTTCGCGAAATGGTTGCCCAGATCCGCAGCCTGGAACACAACGCGTCAATCTGGATATTACGCAGCAACGATCCAGGAAGCGGCCCCTGGCTGTCGTCGCACGTACGATTGCCGGACAACACAAAGCTCCTCCACACGAATACATCGCTGCGCGACCTCCTTCGCCACGTCAACCGCATGTATACCGTCACTGCGTCCGAAGGCATGGGCGCATTGCTGGCGAACGTGCCGCTACACGTGTTCGGTCGACCACTTTACGCGGGATGGGGACTGACCAGCGACGCCCGGTCACTGCCGAATCGCATTGCTCGCCCGACAATCGCAGCACTGTTCGAATCCCTTTTCGTGGAGCACGTGCGCTACCTTGACCCGATCACGTGCGGTCCCGGCACGCTCAGCACGCTACTCGACCTCGTCGACGTGCAACACGCAGTCGCACGGAGATTCGCCGACATCGATCAACTCGCGGGCATCCGCTTTCAATGGTGGAAACGGCCGTTCGCCACCCCCTTTCTAACCGCAGGCGGCGGGCGGTTGCGCTGGACGGACGGAACCCATCCCGCGCGGCATGGCGAAATTGCCGCCTTCTGGGGTGCACGCACTGCGGACAACCTGTCTGGCGTGCCGCGCGTCAGGATCGAGGATGGTTTCATCCATTCCACTGGCTTGGGATCGGATATGTCGCCGCCGCGCAGTCAAGTTGTTGACCGCCGAGGCATCTATTTCGACGCCAGTGCGCCCAACGACCTGACTGACCTGCTGAACCACGAGACGTTCGACGACGCAGAACTGGCGCGAGCAGCAGCACTGCGGCGCAAGATCGTCAGTTCGGGGTTGACGAAATACAACCTGGGTCGCCAAGCACCGACCTGGCATGCGCCCACCGGGCGGACCGTCATTCTCGTTCCCGGTCAGGTTGCTGACGACGCATCGATCCGGCTTGGTACACGGAGCATCAACAGTCTGGAGACACTGCTGCATCGCGTGCGCGAGCGTCGACCCGACGCATTCATCGTGTACAAGCCCCATCCGGACGTGCTGTCGGGAAACAGGAACGGCCTCGTCAATGCCGCCCAGTTGGCAGACGTCGTCGACTCAGAATCGGACATGATTTCGTTGATCGAGGCTGTCGACGAAGTGCATACGCTATCGTCGCTCGCCGGATTCGACGCATTGCTGCGCAACAAGACAGTCTGCACATACGGGTTACCGTTTTACGCCGGCTGGGGTCTGACCGACGACGATCTCGCACCGCTACCTTGGCGAGAGCGGACTTTGTCACTCGATATGCTGGTGGCAGGCGCCCTGCTGCGCTACCCGCTTTACTGGGACTGGCGACTCCAGGTCTTTACCACCCCCGAAGCCGTGGTCAGCCAATTGTCGGCGGCCGCGGCGCGGCCGCTCAGAACTGTCGCCCAGGACCGCTGGCGCATCTATCTGAAGGCATTTCGCTGGACTCGAAACGTCCTGCGCCACCTTTCCTGGCGCTATCGGCAAAACTCGGCACGCAGAGACCCCCTCTAACCGTACATCCGAGCCGGGCCCCACCCTCCCGCACCGCCCAACCGGGCGGTACAAATGTCTTCCGGTTGCCCCACGGGCACATGTCGCGGTATAAGAACCGCGGCGACGCATTTCCTCGCGCCCGCCGCCGCCCAACTCCCCGAGGAACGCATGATCGATCTCGCCACCGCCCAGCAATTCCTGATGACCCGCGGCCTCGACTTCGGCCTCAACCTCCTCGCCGCGATCGTCTTGTGGTTCGTCGGCCGCTGGGCGATCCGCATCGGTACCCGCCTGCTCGGCAAGGTCGTGCGCCGCAGCGGCAAGGTCGACCCGACACTCACCGACTACCTGACCTCCGTCGTCGGCGTGCTGCTGACGATCCTGCTGATCCTCGCGATCCTGCAGATCTTCGGCGTGCAGACCACCTCGTTCGCCGCACTGCTCGCCGGCCTCGGCCTCGCGATCGGTACCGCCTGGGGCGGCCTGCTCGCGCATTTCGCCGCCGGCGTGTTCATGCAGGTGCTGCGTCCGTTCAAGATCGGCGACGTGATCAGCGCGGGCGGTGTCACGGGCACGGTCAAGGAGCTCGGCCTGTTCGGCACGACGATCGTCACGCCGGACAACATCGTGACGATCGTCGGCAACAACAAGATCTTCTCGGACAACATCGCCAACTACAGCGCAACGTCGTATCGTCGCGTCGACCTGACCGCGAAGATCGCGAACGGCGTCGATGCGGTCGACGCGATCAACCGCCTGAAAGCGTCGATCCAGCAGATCCCGAACGTGCTGACCAGCCCGGCGCCGGACGTCGGCGTGCTGCAGTTCACGCCGGAAGGCCCGCTGCTGTTCGTGCGCCCGTCCACGCAACCTGAAAACTACTGGCAGGTGTACTGCGACACCAACCGCGTGATCCTCGAGACGTTCCGCGACGCGCAATACCCGACGCCCGAAACGCCG